>NZ_JBBPHP010000090.1:0-3344 GCF_038039535.1 Catalinimonas locisalis
AAAGAATGTTGATGGTAAAAATAATATCCTACTCTCTGGTAAAGCTTCCGGTAATTATTCCGCTTCAGGTGATAAATCCGCTAATATCAACGATATCTTAGTTAACCCTAGCGAGGACAACTACAATGTTAAAAACCACTCATCTGTTAAAGATAAAGGTGTAGCTATTTCTGAGTATACAACAGATAGAATTGGCACAAAGATAAGTAATCTTCCTGACATCGGTGCTTTTGAGTATTCAAATGGAGAGGTAGTAGATATACCTGAATCTCCGGAAAGCCCTGAACCAGAACCAAGTCCTGAACCTGAGCCGGTTGATTTATTATCAGCAGTTAATGTAACAAAACCTACCGAAGGAGTTATCTATCAATATTATGAGGGTCAGTGGTCAAATGTGCCTAATTTTAAAAATTTGAAGCCTGTAAAAGAAGGGTTAGCTGATAACTTTACTATTGATTCAAAAAACAGAAATGATGAGTTTGGATTCTTCTTCAACGCTTTCATCTACGTACCTGAAGATGGTGAATACACTTTCTTCACGACTTCAGATGATGGCTCAATGCTCTATATCCATGATCAACTTGTTGTCAATAATGATGGTACTCACTCTCCTCAGGAAAAGTCAGGTACTATTGGTCTCAAAAAAGGTCTTCACCCTATTGAACTTTCTTTCTTTGAAAATAGAGGCGGAGAAACTTTAGCGGTGATGATCAAAACACCGTCCGGTAACAAAAGAGCCATTCAAGATAGTGAGCTATTTGTGAGTGCTGAGGATATCCCTGATCAAACCGAGCCCACTCCTAGTCCTGAACCTACAGATCTTCTAGGATCAGTCACTGTGGAAAATGCAACCAATGGTGTTATCGCCCATTATTACGAAGGCATATGGTCTTCTACTCCTGACTTTAGCATGATCAATCCTATTAAGTCTGACCTCAACAGTAACTTCAGCATTGAGGCTAGGGAGAAAAATGATGAGTTTGGATTCTTCTTCAATGCATTTATCTATGTCCCTGAAGATGGTGAATACTCTTTCTTCACGACTTCAGATGATGGCTCCATGCTCTATATCCATGATCAGCTTGTCGTTAATAATGATGGTACTCATTCTGCTCAGGAAAGGTCAGGTACTATTGGACTCAAAAAAGGTCTTCACCCTATTGAACTTTCTTTCTTTGAAAATAGAGGCGGAGAAACTTTAGCGGTGATGATCAAAACACCGTCCGGTAACAAAAGAGCGATTAAAGACAGTGAGCTATTTGTTAGTGCTGAGGATATCCCTGCTAAACCTGAACCTGAACTGCCTTCTCTTATCAGTGGTGTAAATTATCACTACTATGAAGGCGAGTGGAATCAGCTACCTGATTTCTCTAAACTTACTGCTGTAAAATCGGGGACAATTGCTAACTTCTCGCTTCAACCCAGACAAAGAGATGATTACTTCGCTTTCCTCTTTGAGGCTATGATCCAAATTGATGAAGCTGGTGAGTATACCTTCTTTATTAACTCTGATGATGGTAGTCAGCTTTTCATTAATGATGCTTTGGTAGTTGATAATGACGGACTTAGACCAGCTCAGGAAGTCGCTGGTAAGGTAACCCTTGATAAAGGTGTGCACAAAATTACTGTCTCTTATTTTGAAGGGTATGGTGGCGAAACCCTTGAAGTTTGGTTCCAGGGGCCTGGTATGAACAAACAAAGAATTCCTGATCAAAACCTATTTTTAGAAGATTCAGAACCTACTCCGAGTCCTGAGCCAACAGATCTCCTAGAGTCAGTTACTGTGGAAAATTCAACCCCGGGCGTTATCACCCATTATTACGAAGGTACATGGTCTTCTACGCCTGACTTTGATGTGCTCAATCCTATTAAGTCTGACCTCAACAGTAACTTCAACATTGAGGCAAGGGAGAAAAATGATGAGTTTGGATTCTTCTTCAATGCTTTTATCTACGTACCTGAAGATGGTGAATACTCTTTCTTCACGACTTCAGATGATGGCTCAATGCTCTATATCCATGATCAGCTTGTCGTTAATAATGATGGTACTCATTCTGCTCAGGAAAGGTCAGGTACTATTGGACTCAAAAAAGGTCTTCACCCTATTGAACTTTCTTTCTTTGAAAATAGAGGCGGAGAAACTTTAGCGGTGATGATCAAAACACCGTCCGGTAACAAAAGAGCGATTAAAGACAGTGAGCTATTTGTGAGTGCTGAGGATATCCCTGCTAAACCTGAACCTGAACTGCCTTCTCTTATCAGTGGTGTAAATTATCACTACTATGAAGGCGAGTGGAATCAGCTACCTGATTTCTCTAAACTTACTGCTGTAAAATCGGGGACAATTGCTAACTTCTCGCTTCAACCCAGACAAAGAGATGATTACTTCGCTTTCCTCTTTGAGGCTATGATCCAAATTGATGAAGCTGGTGAGTATACCTTCTTTACTAACTCTGATGATGGTAGTCAGCTTTTCATTAATGATGCTTTGGTAGTTGATAATGACGGACTTAGACCAGCTCAGGAAGTCGCTGGTAAGGTAACCCTTGATAAAGGTGTGCACAAAATTACTGTCTCTTATTTTGAAGGGTATGGTGGCGAAACCCTTGAAGTTTGGTTCCAGGGGCCTGGTATGAACAAACAAAGAATTCCTGATCAAAACCTATTTTTAGATTCAAATTTAAGGACTACAATCAGTGAAAAACATAGTAGTATTCAATCATTACCTGGAGCAGAAGAATCTATTGACATAACAAAAATTAATTCAACCTCTTTCATAGTATACCCGAATCCCGTGCAAGGTCAATTTACTTTGAGCTCGGACATCACGTTAAATGACGCTGAGATTTCACTCTTTGATATAAACGGACGTAAAGTTTTCGTCAAATCAATTTCTCAGATAAATAACGAATTGGAAATAGATTTAACGGGGGTTAAGTTACCAAAAGGTAAATATCTATTGTTACTCTACTCTGAGGGAAAGCTTATTCATAAAACCAACATATTGAAACAATAGTAAATCTTGCTCATTAGTTTGGAAAAGCGATCTTTTAAAAAGAGGATCGCTTTTTTTTATCCTAAAATAGTATATCATACGTTATAAAAATTAAACATATTTAATTCTGAAGTTTGATATATCTATCATTAAGATACATTGTAATACTTTGCTGTTTGTTATTCGTAGAGTTGGCTAACTCTCAACCCCAGATAACAGGCGCCAGGATCATAGACAGCCGGAGTAACTATCTGGAGGTTACCTTCAGTGAAAATATTTCCGCTTCCAATGCCGAGGGCTTCCGATTAGTCGGTGGAGCTGCCCGTATTAAAAGCCTCCTCGGGGGTAG
>NZ_JBBPHP010000091.1:0-2522 GCF_038039535.1 Catalinimonas locisalis
TAAACTTTTGAGTTTTGGTTGACCCAAAGTTTACGTCCTGACCTGCTCTTTTCAAAATTTAAACATGCTCTAAGTATGGAAGACATAAAAAGATATATTACGATTGATTCAGAAATCCAACATGGACAACCGGTGTTCAGTGGAACAAGGGTGCCTGTGGAAACTTTATTCTGGCATCTGGAAAAAGGAATCTCAATTGATGAATTTCTCGAGGATTTCCCTAGTGTAACTAAAGAACAAGCTATTGGCGTACTTGGGGTCGCTCATAAAATTTTAACTTCAAGAAACATCGATAAGATTTATGAAGCTGTTGCTTGATGAGAATTTGCCCAAAAAGCTAAAATTAGATTTTTCTGAACACGAAATTTACACGGTATCGGATAAGAAATGGAACAGTAAAAAAAAAGAACGGTGAATTATTACAATTGATGCTGGAAGAAGATTTTGATGCATTATTCACCTTTGATCGGAACTTGCAATATCAGCAGAATTTCGAGAAGTATCCCATTGCTGTGATCGTATTGAATGCAGAGGATAATGCTTATGTAACCTTGAAGGAACCGTGCCACGGTGGCTTGTTCCGCAAATCAAAGAAGTCTTAACGATCAACCTACCGAGCGGACCAACAGAAATAAAAGCTAGGGAATAATAACTAATGTGAAATGTATTAAAATGTACCTTACATTAACCGTTGAATGTAAGCTTAATAGTAAAAGACATGGAATACATTACTGAAAGAATTACTATAGATCCTGATCTTTGTAATGGCAAGCCCACTATTAGGGGAAAACGAATTACCGTACAAACCATTTTGGAATTTTTAAGTGCAGGAGACAGTAAAGAAGGTATTCTGGAAGCCTATCCTTCACTAGAACCAGAAGATATTGATGCATGCCTAAGATTTGCTTCTAAGCTCATGGAAAACCACTATGATATTCGGCCTACCGCATGACGCTCTATCCTAAGTTAATGTACACTCCCGCAATTTGCGGGAATTTTTTTCTCTTATGTAAAGTGTTGTCATCACTTTTAGGAGGGAGAGGCGAATTATTTTAAATTGAAGGAGTATCCCTAACCCAAATTCTGAGAAACATGAAAAAGCTCCTTTACCCTTTGCTGGCCTTCAGCTTTGTATGGCTGGCTGCCAGCGCCAAATTAATGGCCCAGTCCATTACCCTGCCTCCCAGTGGTGACAATCAGAAAAGCATCACTACCCAGTACATCGGTTCACTGGCCCATGTCACCATCCAGTACAATAGTCCCAATGTCACTGCGCCCAACGGAGAAGACCGTAGCGGTAAAATCTGGGGCACGCAAGTGGCCCACTATGGACTGGTCAATTTAGGCTTTGGCACTGCGGAAGCGGCTCCCTGGAGAGCGGGTGCCAATGAAAATACCACCATCACCTTTTCGCACGATATGGAGGTGGAAGGCAAGAGCATTGCTGCCGGTACTTACGGCCTGCATATGATCGTGGAAGAAAACCAGCCCTGGGTGCTGATCCTCTCCAGAAACGCTTCGGCCTGGGGAAGCTACTTTTATGATGAAAGCGAAGATGCCCTACGGGCAGAGGTAAAACCGGAGGAATCTGAATTCCATGAGTGGCTGACTTATGAATTTGTAGACCGACAGCCCGAGCAGACTACCGTAGCGATGATGTGGGAGAATGTAAAAGTGCCATTTACAGTGAGCATACCCGACATGAAGCAACTGTACGTAGACAATATGCGCAAAGAACTGCAGTCTACCGCGGGCTTTAGCTGGCAGGGCTGGAACCAGGCAGCTACCTATTGTCTGATGAATGATACTAATCTGGAAGAAGCGTTGACCTGGGCAGATAATGCTGTCAGTATGCCATATATCGGTCAGGAGAATTTTACCACCCTGCAAACCAAAGCAAGCATACTGACTAAGCTCAATCGGGGAGATGAAGCTGATCAGGTCATGATGCAGGCCATCAATCATCCTACCGCTACGCCTTTGCAGATTCACGCCTACGGCAGGCAGCTCATTACGCAGGGAGAGAAAGAGAAGGCACTGGAGATTTTTCAGTTGAATGCCAAAAAATATCCTGACACCTGGCCGGTCAATGTGGGCCTGGCTCGTGGCTATTCCGCTACCGGCGATTATAAGAAAGCCATTAAATACGCAAAAATGGCCGCTGATGAGGCTCCCGACCAGTTAAATAAAGACAGCATGCAGGCAGCGGTAGAAGCCTTGCAGAAGGGAGAGGATTTTAATTGATGTTGGAGACTATTCTGGTAGACAGGAGTCCCTGCGACAGGTGTTCCTGCAACAGGTGTCCCTGTGAGTCATTCCGTAGCCAATGGCGGAGCCGCCGTGGCCCGGGAATCTTCTACACCCCTGACAAGTCAAGGACTGCATAGCGGTAAAGATTCCTCCGTTTTACTCCGGGATGACGGGGGATGGTCTATGGATACGAGCCTGGAATTCTAAGATAAAAACAATACAAATAGCTATAACTTTTCCAAGAATGTATGCTTTACTTCGTATTCCATATT
>NZ_JBBPHP010000092.1:0-2488 GCF_038039535.1 Catalinimonas locisalis
AAAAGAGTAATGTATAAACTTGGCAGAGGGGCTGCTTAAGGGGAAAATAATAGCTTCACCAAAATTTAGGAAGAGCCGCATATTGACCCCTCAGAACGTAAGGTTTTGGTTCATTGGCGATCATCAACCATCGCAAAGAAGAACCCTATGGCAGGTAAACCAAAACCTATGAGCACGATCAAACAACTCATACTTCTACATCAGCAAGGCAAAGGACGCAAGACCATTGCCCGCACTCTAGGCATAAGCAAAAACACAGTTAAAACATACCTGGAGAAGCTCAAAAGCCTGACTACCATCAAAGATGGCCAAGGCTACACGATAGAAGAGCTATTCAGAATGGAGCATCCGGTACTGGAGGCAAAATTCCATCCGGGAAACCCTGCCTATAAGGACGACCGGTATGAAGATCTTAAAGCCAGGTTAGACTACTACTTTAGTGAACTTGAAGAACGAGGTGTCAACAAGAAACTGCTTTGGGATGAATACAGGCTGTCTAACCCAGATGGCTATAGTTACTCACAGTTCTGTTATCACCTTCATCAGCAAAAGGTAGCCCGCAGACCATCTGCTGTACTACACCATCAGCCTGGAGAGAAGCTCTACATTGACTTTGCCGGTAAGCCTCTGAGCTATATAGACAAGTCCACCGGAGAGGAGATCAAGTGCCAGGTATTTACGGCCTGTTTACCCTTCTCTGACTATAGCTTTGTAATGGCAGTCTGGAGCCAGTCCACGGAAGATTTTCTCCATGCTCTTTCCTGCTGTTTGCAGGAGTTAGGTGGTGTGCCTCAAGCGTTAGTACCGGATAATCTCAAAGCTGCGGTAATTAAAACCAACCGCTATGAGCCTGAGATCAACCGGGCATTAGAAGATTTTGCTAATCATTACGGCACCACGGTAGTACCTGCCAGGGTTCGTAAACCCAAAGATAAAGCACTGGTAGAGAATCAAGTGAAGCTGATCTACAGCCGGGTATACGCCAAACTGCGCCACATGGTCTTCTTCGATCTGCATTCCCTCAATGCAGCCATTAAAGAGAAAGTCAGAGATCACAACCAGACCCGTATGCAAAAAAAGCCCTACTGTCGGGAAGAACGCTTCTTATCTGAAGAAAAGAACCTTCTACTTCCTTTACCTGAGGAAAGATACCAGATCAAATACTACCGGGAATTGAGAGTGGCCCAGAACAATCATGTCCTCCTTTCTATAGATAAACACTATTACAGCGTTCCCTACAAGCTTATCGGCCATAAAGTTAAAGTCATCTATACCCGCAGCATGGTTTACATCTTCTACAAAGGAGAGCAGGTAGCTGTACATATTAGGAGCTTCTATCAGGGAGGCTACTCTACCACCAAAGATCATCTTTGTTCGCAGCACCAGCACTACAGAGACAGAAGTCCGGAATACTACCGCAAGCAGGCAGCAAAGAAGTCTGCTGCACTCCATGAACTGGTGTCACGCATCTTTGAGCAGGACCGCTACCCCGAGCAGCTTTACAGAAGCTGTGATGGTCTTTTTAGTCTGGAAAGGAAGACCGAACCCGAACGTTTTGAGAAAGCCTGCCAGATGGCACTGGAGAGCCAGAACTACACTTATCGCTTCGTGATGAACGTGCTGGAAAATAAGATGACCGAGGCTCAAGATACTATCTCAGAAAAACCTCTGCCCAGGCATAACAACCTCAGGGGAAAAGAACATTACCAACAATTAGAACTAAACTATAAAAGCCAATGAATCAATTAGAAAACCAAATGACAAAACTCAGGCTGCATGGAATGATCAAAACCTGGACAGCCTTGCAGGAGACCTGGAAACTCCATGCACTATCCTTACTGGATGGCCTGGAACTGCTCCTCCAGGCAGAAGAGCAGGAAAGAGATCAACGGAAGTTCAAAAGATTAGAATACAATGCTGGCTTCCGCTACAAAGCATCCATTGAAGAACTACGCTTTGACCAGAAAAGAGGCATAGACAAAAACCTGATCACCCGTCTTGCCACGGGTGAATACATCCAGAAAGGAGAGTCAGTCCTTGTGACCGGTGCCACTGGAAGCGGGAAAAGCTTCCTCTCCTCTGCTCTGGGACACCATGCCTGTTTGCTGGGCTTCAAAGTCGCTTATTTTAACACCCAGAAACTACTACTCAAAACCAAGATGGCTCGTCTGGAAGGTACCATCTATAAGTTCTTTGAGAAACTGGCCAAGACTGACCTGATCATTCTAGATGACTTTGGGTTGACCCATTTGGAAAAGCAACAGCAAATGGATCTGATGGAGATCATTGAAGACAGACATGGCGCCAGATCCACCATTATTGCCAGTCAGTTACCTGTAGCAAGTTGGTATGATGTTATCGGAGAAGCCACCATTGCCGATGCCATATTAGATAGATTGGTCCATACTTCTGTATCCGTCCGGCGGTCTACATATTGTTTTTGAAGTTCTGAGGGTATAGATCCCTGATGTTTTTATGATTGATGGCC
>NZ_JBBPHP010000093.1:0-2343 GCF_038039535.1 Catalinimonas locisalis
GTATCCGTCCGGCGGTCTACATATTGTTTTTGAAGTTCTGAGGGTATAGATCCCTGATGTTTTTATGATTGATGGCCATGATGTTTTCCAGCGTATGCTTGAGCCAGAGATATGGATTAACTTCATGTTTTTTGCAGATGGCCAGAAAAGAGTAAATCATGGCAGCTCTTTTCGCGGCATCATGTGATCCGCAGAACAGATAATTTTTTCTACCCAGAGCCACAGGTCTAATGGCATTTTCTACCAAGTTGTTGTCAATTTCAAGTATGCCATCATAGAGGTAAACTGAGAGAGCATTCCAGCGTTCTATGCTGTATCTAAAGGCTTTGCCAATCTGACTTTTAGGAAAAGTAGTTTTTACTTCTTCACTAATCCACTTACCCAATGCATTGATAACAGGCAGCGCTTTTTCCAGCCGTAGTTCTTTTCGCTCTTGAGCAGTAAACTTCCCCTCTCTTGCCTTTGCTTCTACAGCATAAAGCTGCTGGATCAGCCTCAGAGCTATTTGAGACTGAGCCTTATTATTATCTAAAGCTTTCTCAAACTCCCTTCGGGTATGAGCCCAACAGGCAAGATGCATCACTTCTGTTTGTTTTCCTATCTTCTCATATACAGCATACCCATCGGTTTGCAGATAGCCTTTGAAGTGTTGCAATATTTTCACGGGACCTTTGGCGCCACGTGTAGGTTGATAATCAAAGAGCACTGTCTTATCTATGGGACTATGATATACCCAATAATACCCCTGATGGCAGGCTCCTTTTTTATTACTGTCCAGTACTTTGATGGGGTCCACCGTGGACGCGGTCTCATCGACCTGCAGATATCCCTTGATCTTAGTATCTTCCACTAAATGCTCATACAGGATTGAGAGCCGCTCCATGGCCTGTCTGGCCCAGCCTTCCAGGGTGGAAGCAGCTATGGGTATATTTTCTCTCAAGAACCTCTGTCTTTGCCTATAAAGCGGCAAGTGGTCGGCATACTTATCCACTAGTATGCTAGCTAAAAGACCGGGTCCTGGAATACCTTTTTCTATTATCCGCTCAGGAAGCTGACCTATGATTACACCTTCTTTGTTTTTAGTAGCATACTTGTAGCGAATATAGCGACGGATAAAGAAACGAGCAGGTATGCATTCTAATTCCTCGGTGACTTCTTTACCTATACACACCATCTCGGACAGATCACCTTCCGGATAAATCTCTACCTCTTCTACGGGTAAATGATCCGGCAAAGCTACTCTTCCTTTGTGTGCAGAGGGCTGTTGCTTCTTGCGAACGTATGCAATCTTTTCGGTGAACTGCTCTGCTCGCTGCTTAATCTGCTCTGCTGATGGTTCAAAAGGTAGGCTGAGTTGATCAGGATTTTCAATCGGATCGCCGAAGCGAACGCTCCCGCTTCTGGCCGAAGAGCATACGCTGTAGCTGAGCTACTTGGACTTTGAGATAATTTACTTCTTCTTCTTTTTCCTGCACAGCCTTTTCCCTTTTGCTTAGCAGCAGGATCAACTCTTGTTTTGACAGGTTTTCTAAGGCCGTATTCACTGACTAAAAATACAGAATAGATATCATAAAAAAGCTCTTTTTCATCAAGAAAACTGACTTTTTTTACCCTGAAAAGCGAAGCTTTTGCTGTATCTGCTGCACCTGCACTCCTTCTATCATCAGCACTAACTCTGGCCAGGATAAAGCTGTACCGGAATGGCTGTTATCAACAGCAGATAGCTTAGGTAAAGTAAATACACCCTGCTCTAGTCGCTTGTAGTACAAGACAAAGCCTCCCGCGTGGCGTCCACTCTTTCCCAATGCAGTAATTTGATGCAGTTCCTGCGCCTGTTTACAAAAACAAATACTTCTCCACTGGCTGGATTTCTGCCTAATTCATTTATTACCAATCCACTCAAAGAATTAAAGCCGCGCCACGGGGGCTTTTGCGCATATCACAGGCAGCATGGTAGAGATAGTAGGTATGGGAAGACCCCAGACTCAGCATCAGTAAAGTCTGATCAAAGCACTGATCGTTGACAGGTCTGTCTGAGTGATTTTCAGCCTTACTCCATTGGGATAGAAAACCTCTACTTGATCCTTGAGCAAAGGTGTTGTGGGCTCTATCTTGAGAAAAGCTTCTTTGGAATTTTCACTTAATCGCTTTTTTTTGATCCAGTAACTGAAGGTGGAGGTTTTGATGCCCTGCTCCAGGCAAAATTCTTTTTGTGATTTACCGCTCCTGTGAAAATATTCTACCAGGTTAAGCATTTTTTCTTGCTGTTCCATAAATTGGTATTTCTAACAAAAGTACTCCCTCTGTCATTGCAAGAAAACATGTACTTGGACGGGTGGATAC
>NZ_JBBPHP010000094.1:0-2301 GCF_038039535.1 Catalinimonas locisalis
GTATCCGTGCGGTGAAGTAGCCTGTTAATTTTCCATCACATCAATTACCTTGGCAAGTTTCCAATTTGGCGGTAGTAGTTCATGTAGACGATTGACGGGATGCTCCGGTAATCTTTCCAGTATATTTTTGAGGTAATCGTAGGGATTAATATTCCTCAGTTTGCAGCTACCTAGCAGGCTGTAGATTATAGCTGCTTTTTCTGCACCGGAATGGCTGCCAGCAAAGAGGTAGTTTTTGCGGCCAAGGGCTACTGGTCTGATGCTGTTCTCGATGAGATTATTATCAACCTCAAGCCTTCCATCCTGTAGGTAAAGATAAATCTTGTTGTACCTGCCGATAAGGTAGTAGAAGGCTTTTCCGATTTTACTCTTAGGTAATACTGTAGGATACTCATTTACCAGCCATTGTCCTAGTGCATCCATGACAGGAACAGACTTTTCCTGACGGAGTTGGTAACGCTGCTCATGATTTAGATTCTGCTCCCTGGCTTGCCGTTCAACAGCGTAGAGTTGCTGGATCAAAAGCAATGCATGCTCTGACCTTACCGGATCACTGTCTTTGGCATGCTCAAAATACCTGCGAGCATGAGCTAGACATCCTACCGGTACAATATCTTCCCTATCTTCAAACTGATCATAAGCCTGGTATCCATCAGTTTGCAGGTAGCCCTGGTAACTTTTCAACAGTTGCTTAGGTCCTTCTCTGTTTCTGCCTTTCTGGTAATCAAATAGGACTAATTTTTCCTCTGGGCTATAATACACCCAGTGGTAGCCCTGATGAGTCTTCTTTTTCTGCTTATCCAATACAGGAATTGGCGTCTCGTCAACTTGCAGGTAAGTTGACTTGAGTACTTCAAATTTAAGTGCCAGATAAAGAGGCTCTAACAGATTACATGCCGCAGGAAGCCAGCCATTCAAGGTGCTGGACGGAATCTTCATACCCAGTCTTTCGTATCTCTGGGCCTGACGGTAGAATGGCAAATGATATACAAACTTGTCTACAAGGATCTGTGCCAGTAGACCTGGGCCAGGTATACCTTTTTCTATTGGTCTTGCTGGCAATTCTGCGATATGAAAGCTTTCTTCAACACTTACATACCTGGAACGAATATACCTGCGCACGAACAGACGGGCAGGCTCTAAATCTAATTCTTCTGTGACCTCTTCGCCTATCTTACGCATGTGCCTCACATCTTCCTTTGGTTCCAGTACTACATCTATGCGAGGCAGATGATCCGGAAAGCTCTGGCGTACCGGTTTCTTGCCAGCTTGTTTAAAGGATCGCTGATAGCTTACCGTCTGCTTTACCACTGCCTGTGCTTCTTCAGCAGTTTCTGCTTCCAGTTCCAGACTAAGTTGAGCATCATCTTTCTGGGCAGGTACAAAGCGCTCTCTTTTACTCCCATAGATGAGTCTTTTAAGCTCTGCAATCTCCTCTGCAAGATAGGCTACGGAAGCTTTCAGCCTGCGGTTCTCTTCAAGAAGAGCCTCTTTGCTAAGTTCAGAATCAGGGTGATGAGATGAATCTGGCATACCGAAATATATCGACAGAAACCCTCACCAGCAAGCTTTTATCAGGCTTTTTCCAATATTTTAGAGTAACGTTTTCGCCGGTATTTTACTTCTACCTCCAGGCCCTCAAGTAGCAGGGATAATTCGCTGTAGGTAAGGCTGATAGATTGATCTTGTGCCTTGGGCAGTTTGAACGTTCCAGCCTCTAATCTTTTGTAGTACAAGACAAAACCACTGGGCTCCCACACCAGCAACTTCATCCTATCCAGACGCTTGCCCAGAAAAATATACACATCGCCAGAGCAGGCATCTTTTCCCATCTGCTGATGTACAACACCGCTCAATCCGTCAAAGCCCTTGCGCATGTCTACTGCCTGGCTGAACAGAAAGAAGCGCTGATGATGGCTCAGGCCGAACACACCTTGAGCACTTGCTGAAGATAATTTACCGGTATAGCACTGGCAAAGCGGATCACCACTCCGGTAGGCAAAGCGATTTCCATACCACCATTCATCTCTTTATTAGTAGATACCGGAATGAAATGCCCCTGTGAGGGTTTAGGAGGTGGAACTGTGGAACCTTGCTGGACTTTCCGATATCTACCAGCCCAGTAAGGCAGGATATGTAAGGGTAAATCATGGCGCTGGCTATATGCTTTTTGGTTTAATCCACTTTGTAGCCAGGCCTCTACTACAGGAAACATCTCTTCTGATGTGCGCATAATACTTTTTCCTGCTATATTAAGTTGCTATTCAGCAGGTAATCAAGGCTACTTCACAGGACGGATAC
>NZ_JBBPHP010000095.1:0-2021 GCF_038039535.1 Catalinimonas locisalis
GGCTTCACGATATAGTCATGAGCGCCTAGAGATTTGCCTTCTGCAATGACTGACTCCTGCCCCACAGCACTGATCATCACCACTTTGGAGGTCAGCTCTTCTTCCTGGTATACTTTCAGGATGTCGGTGCCTATCATATCGGGTAAGATATTGTCCAGAGTGATGATATCGGGCTGAAGCTCTATGGCCAGATCTATTGCTTCTTCTCCATTGGCGGCCTGACCTACCACCTCATAGCCTCCTTCTTCTACTGCATCTTTGATCAAAGTCCTCATGTACAAGGAATCATCTACGATTAATACACTTTTTGCCATCTTTTTCTCTTTTGGTTTTTCTATTGGTTTCTTATGCACTCACCTGCTCTTGGGAAAGCAACTGACTCATCTCTTTTTCCTGTATCACCTCAAAGACGTCTATGAGGATGATCAGACGACTGCCTGCTTTGACGATCCCTTTTACATAGGCCCCTGCTTCTTCTCCTTCCTGCATCAGCTGAGGAGACTCTTCTATCTCTGCTGAGCTCACCGACAGGGTGTTGGGCACTTCTTCTACCAGCACCCCCATCTTCACTGTATCGCTCTCCACCACCAGGGTGTAGTTGCTGCACTCATTCACATCTTTTTGACTGCTTTCCTTGATGCCAAACTTCTCCTCTAAGTCTACTATGGCGATGATGTTGCCTCTGATGTTGGCTACTCCTTTGATGTAGAAGGGAGTCTTGGGCATGCGGGTGATGTGAGGAGTCTGCACCACTTCCTTGATCTGGTCTATGGGGATGCCATACTCTTCTGCTCCCAGCTTGAAAACAATCAGCTGCTGTCTTTCCAGCTTTTGTGCTTGACTTGCCATCGGTTTCTGTTTTGGGGTGCTTACTTAAGACTTACCAGCTTGAACTGTCCTACTCCGGCTTGTAACTCGGCTGCGATCTGAGAGAGCTTGTTGCTGGCTTCGGTCACTTCTGCCATGCTGGCATTGAGGGCCTGCGAGGAGCTGGCTACTTCTTCTGTACCCGCGGCAGTCTCTTCGGCTACTACTACAATCTGCTCTATGTTCTTCACCACTGAGTCAATGGAGGCTTTCTGTCCTGAGCTAGCCTGCTGTATCTCTTTGGAGTAGCTCAGGGTCTCCTGGCTGGACTGGGCAATCTCCTGGAAGATGATATCTGCTTCCTTAGTAGCGGTACTACCCTCTTTGACACTGCCTTCCATCTTTTCTATGGCTTTGCCTGCCGACTGGGTGTCTTTCTGCACATCGCCTATGATCTTTTCTATGTCTACGGCGGATCTTCGGGAGTCTTCGGCCAGTTTGCGGATCTCTTCAGCCACCACAGCAAAGCCTCTTCCGGCATCTCCGGCACGGGCTGCTTCTATGGCAGCATTCAGGGCCAGAAGGTTGGTCTGGGCGGCAATGTCGGTGATCACATTCAGGGTGCGGCCGATCTCTTCTGCTCTCTGGGTCAGCACACTGATAGACTCTGAGGTGATGCCTGCCGAACTGCTGATGCCTTCCATGTTTTCTACCAGCTTCTTGATGATCCTGATGCCATTCTCACAGCTGCTCTGTCCTTTCTCAGCGGCTTTGTAGATGATGTCAGCTTTGCTTTCCATCTCATTGGCAGTGGTCATCACTTCTTCTACCAGTTTGGAAGATTCATCGGTTTTGAGGGCCTGGTCCTGGGCTCCCTGGGCCATTTGTGCAATGGCTGAAGCGACTTCGGTGGTGTTGTTTTTGATGCTTTCGCTTTTTTCCAGCATGTTGTTGGAAGAGCTGGCTACAAAATCGGCACTCTCTCCGATGCTGCCCAGCAGACCATTGAGGTTTTCTATGGCTACATTCAAGGCATCGCCCATTTCCATCACATAGCCTTCGGCGGCCATGTCAAATTTCTTGGTCAGATCCCCCTGGGCCAGGCTGGAAATGATGTCTCTTACCTGCAATACCGGCCCCTTAATCGCTGTGATATCCGTTGCGATCTTGATCACTTTCACAATATTGCCAACAGAATCCCGTACCGGGGTGTA
>NZ_JBBPHP010000096.1:0-1999 GCF_038039535.1 Catalinimonas locisalis
TACTTTGGCAAAACTGTCAAATTATCATCAACCGACTGGCGTAAATACCAAATAGAATTTTTAAACATGATCTTATTTATTTAAAATCAATAGACACTCTACATGAGAATTTTTTTAGTTTTAATATTGGGCGGAATTATAGCCTGTTCAATAACCTGGATCAACAGATCTAATTGCTCAGACATTGTTCTTGGTGCGTTCCGCCAGCAATCCAATCCATATCTGAAGAAACTATTGGCTTTGTACCCGTGGTTCTTTATTTCGATAGGTTTTTGATTCTGATTGCTCCATCGTCCAATGTGAAGGCAAACCGTGAATGCTATAGCTACCAAGGCAAAAAGATTACGCAAACGGTCTAAATCATTTAAATGAGTATCTTCTAAGCGAAAACCTCTTTGCTTTATGCTTTGAAAAAACGATTCTATCGACCAACGGCGCTGGTAGAGATTTAAAGCTAAATGTGCGAAAGTATTAGTCATGACAATAAGATGCTCGTCATCCTGCTTGGTTTGACGTTTTATTGTCAGGCTCACCCGGCGGCGGCCGCTAATGGTTATGTATCTTTACCCCATATGGTAAGCATTTTTTACGCTGACCCAGCCAATCAATTGCATGCCGTATCTGCCCATTTTTCTCTACTAGCGTGTTGCTTCGCAAACGGATATAAAAATCAACCCCATTGTTAAAGAAAAACTTAATCCAGTTAGTACCTACAAATTCACAATCACCAATAATAGCTACAGCCCGACCAGCCAGCAGTTTCAAACATGTTTTCAACACGGGAATACGCTCCTTTTCATTGCTATTGCCACCTTTCTTATATTCCAGTAACTCAAACCATAATGGGATGGCTGCCCCCTGACAGTATGCACTGATGACCAAAAAAATTAATATCACATGCCCAAATCGCCAGTTAGTGCGGTCAATAGCCAAGGTTATCGAACCTTTAGTAGGAAGAAAACAGCATAAAAGTATAGCAACATGCTCGTAGTCTAGTTCATAGTTAGCTATAAAGTCTTGGATGCGATGTAGATTTGATTCTGTCTTGACTTTTGTAGACATATGATTGGCTACTTCTACAAACTGTTCACTACGCCCCCTAATGAGTCTCTCTATAAAGAGAGTCATAAACTTCTTACGAGCTAAATTAATCGGGCTAGAAGGCATCAGGGCATCCACTTTTTCAAATATTCTGCTTATCTTTTCGGTGAAGTTCATTCTTCAAAGGGGTTATTGAGTGCCGTTGAACACTACAAAACTAACCCCTTTTATCTTTATCTATTTTTCCTCATGTAGAGTGGGGGCTGTGCTTAACTTCATTGCTTAAAATAATTGCACTGCTAAGATCGAAAAATATCTTCTTTCAATTTTAATAAATCGTCTGCATCCTGGCAATTTTCCATTTATCCTCCTCCTTGACCATCAAACGAATTTCCCTCACTGTTCCCGCTGCATTGTTGTTGGAATAAAAAACCAGGGCGGTTTTACCGAGTAATTCAATGTTATAATCCTGGTTGGATACCGGAATGGGAATTTTTTCAGGCTGGGCTTTGATGTGATCTAGAGTATTCTGGTTGACTGCTTCCCAGCCAATGAACTCCCTGAATTCAGTGTTTCCAGCATACATTTTAGAGGTATAAGGCTTATGCACCCACTGCTCCTGCCATTTCTCCAGGTTACGTTCACAGAAATAGCGTGTTTCCAGTTGCAGTGTTTCTACAATTGCTTCTTCTTCAGACTGATCTGATGTAAAAGGAGGGTAATCATTGAGTATCAAAAGCAGTAGGCTTGTCATTAAGATATGGCTCATGGGTTTTTGTAATTAGGTTTTAGTAAAATAACTTCAGTTTTTACATCCAGACTTCTCCTTTTCTGTAAGGCGACCCGGCTAGGGTCCAGAGGATATCTTCCACAAAGCGGAAGTGACTGTTGCACAACTCATACTATGCCTTTAATTATGCTTGCCCACATTAATGATTTTACTCTCCCCTCAATAATA
>NZ_JBBPHP010000097.1:0-1905 GCF_038039535.1 Catalinimonas locisalis
TGTGTGTGCCTTGAATGGTAAATATAGTTCTTTAAAAGGATGTCCCAAAGGGTGAAAGTTCTTGTGTAATATTCACCAGGAAATAGTCCCGTAGGCGGGGGAGTCGTTACCCCAAGCTAAGCAAGTGGCAAGGTTGTCAGAGGTGACTCTGGAACTGAAGTAAGCCAGACTGCGGTGCCTGTACTGACGAACAGAAACTACATACCGAGGCTATGAGGTCGGATGAGGTAACACATCATACCGAAGTCCAAAACTTCTTGAAGAAGTCAGCGCCAAAATAGTAGATGTAGCAGAGATAGGCACAAGCCGACGCGGCGCGGGGTATTTACCTTACCAAGGGAGATCTACTCCTTCGGGAGTAGAAGTCAGCAGAGGTCATAGTAGTTACTGGAAACGAGCTGTCACCGAATGGATAAAGGCAGAGGTCTCACAAGGTGATGAAGGGCCGAACGTTAAATTCGTCCTGAATGCTACCAGGAGGTTTACAGATTAAGAGTCTGCCAGCCTGGTATTAGGAAGGACAGGTAGTTGAAAGTAGTAAAGGATGATTGAAAAGGTAATCAGTCGAAAGAACATACAGAAAGCATACCTCCAGGTCAGAGCTAATAAAGGCTCCGCAGGCGTGGACGGTATGACCGTAAATGATCTGCCTAAGTTCCTAAAGGAGCGACAGGATAAGATCGCTACAGCCGTATGCAATGGCAAATACCTTCCTCAACCTATCTTAGGGGTAGAAATCCCCAAAAGCAACGGCAAGAAACGTCTATTAGGCGTGCCAACTGTCGCTGACCGCGTGTTACAGCAGGCGGTTAGCCAGGTGATTGGTCCAAAGTTCGAGCTGGAGTTCAAAGAACACAGCTACGGATTCAGACCCAATCGCAATGCCTTACAAGCTGTAAAGCAATCGCAGAAGTACATCAATGAAGGCTATCAGCATATCGTTGATATAGACCTGAAAAGCTTCTTTGATGAAGTGGATCATTGTTTACTTCTACAGCTTGTCTACCGCAAGGTAAAATGTCCGTTCACGATGCGCCTGATTCGCAAATGGCTAAGGGCTCCCATTCAAATCAATGGGAAACTAGTCAAGCGCAGAAAAGGGGTTCCGCAGGGTAGTCCTCTCTCACCTATCCTTTCCAATATCATGCTTCATGAGTTGGACAAAGAAATGGAGAAAAGAGGACTTAAGTATGTCCGCTACGCAGATGACTTCAGTATTTATACAAAAAGTCAGTCTGAAGCTCGCCAAGTAGGAAACAGTATTTTCTTGTTCCTCAGGGATAAGTTAAAGCTACCTATCAACCGACAGAAAAGTGGAATACGAAAACCTGTGAACTTCGAGATATTGGGATACAAGTTTGTTCCAATATTTGAGAAGGGGGTGAAAGGACAATACCAACTTACGGTAAGCAACAAAAGCTGGAAGTCTCTGAAAAGGGAATTGAAAGCTATCACCAAGAAAACCATCCCTAGTTCTCTATCTGAACGCTTAGCTAAGCTTAAACAAATCCACAGAGGTTGGCTCAATTACTTCCGTTTGGGAAATATCCATGCCAGACTCAAGAATTTGGATAACTGGCTAAGAAGCAGAATCAGGTATTGCATATGGCACGACTGGAAGAAACCCGAGAGGAAAAGGAAGAACCTTATCCGGTTGGGTATCCGGTACGGTCAGGCATACGCCTGGAGTAGAACGAGAATGGGTGGTTGGGCAGTGGCACTAAGCCCCATCCTGAAAAACACAGTCACAAAGGCTAGACTTAGGAAAAGAGGCTTTGAACCTATGCTGAATTATTACTTGAAGATTTCCCAGAGATTTAACGAACCGCTCAGTACGAGACCCGTACGCTGAGTGGTGTGTGAGGCGCACTGGCAGTCAATTGACTGTCAGCCGTCTACACGATT
>NZ_JBBPHP010000098.1:0-1789 GCF_038039535.1 Catalinimonas locisalis
GGCTCTTCCTAAATTTTGGTGAAGCTATTATTTTCCCCTTAAGCAGCCCCTCTGCCAAGTTTATACATTACTCTTTTTTTGAGCAGATCTAGATTTGCTCTACCGTAACCTTGCCTTTTGATAAATTTCAATCGGGTAATCTGTCCCTCTACCTGTCCGTTACTCCACTCCAAGGTTAGCCCGGCTTTAACCGCCTGATAATCACGTTCTAAACCTTGGGCAAACCGTTGCATTTGAATGATATCACATTCCTTGGCTTCTTTTATCCACTTATCCAGGTCTTCTGATTTTCTATATTTGACCATTGAAATGAACTGCTGAACTAAGGGATATGATTTACCAGCCTGCGCATGATTTTCTAGTAGAGCCTTTAACTGCTTTTGCTTGCTCTCAGGTAGTTGATCTTCAGGTTTTACCATGAGCCACATAGCCTTTGGCGCAGAATAAGGGGGAATACCTCTTTTTCTGGCTTTTTGAGGTGATTGAGATACCTTGCCTTCAACAGAAAAATGTGCTACATAACGGTAAATACAAGATGCAGATCCCTTATAGCCCTGCTGTTTTAGCTCCTTGAATATCTGATTGGCATTTAAACCATCCTCTGTCCACCGCCTGGTTATCCAGTTCTTTTGATCCTGTGTCAAAGCACCTTTGGCATTCATATGGTGGCTGTAACTTTTCTTGGGAAGTACATTTAAAGCCATATACCTCTTCACAGTCTGCCTGTGCATCTTAAAATGTCTTGCAATAGCTTTAATAGACCAGCCTTTTGCCCTCAATTCCCTAACATGCTGATGGCGGAGGTTACTTTTTGTGGTCAGCTCTGGAGAAACATCCTTTAATGAAGAATCTTTTGCAACCTGTTCCTGAACTTGTTCTTCCTCTTCTACACCAGATAAAGTAGGTAATCCAAGCAAAGCAGCAGCAGTTGCTCTTAAACCTGCCGGGTTTGCCTCAAGCATTTTCTTTAATGCATCTCCTAAATTTTTCAACAAATGCCATCGGTCAGCTACCTGAATAGCATCTGGAGCACCTCTTCTTGCGCCTTCCGCAAATACTGTATCCCTATCTCTGGAAATAATCTCTACGCCAGGATGCTCTTTCAGCCAAGCTTCTACTGTATCCGATTTGGCATCAGGTAATAGATCTACAGGTCTTCTATTTTCTAAATCCACCAGAATGGTAGCATACGTTTTTCCTTTTCTTATACTCCACTCATCTATGCCTAATATTTTTGGTGTATCAAACGTGATAGTCGGTATTTTACGGGTCAGATTTAGCAGCGTATCAGCACTAATTGTGCTGATATTGAGCAAGTAAGCCAGTAAAGCTGCTCCCTCTCCTCCTAACAATAGCGCCAGAGTCTCCAGATAATGATCTAAACGAGCAGTTCTTCGGGCATAAGCAGCGATAGAAGGATGTAGCGGGGTGCCGCCCAATCTTTCCGTAAATATTTTCCTGCTACAGCTATCATAATCACAGAAAAAACGCCTTACATTTAATTCTAATACTACCTGTCTATCAGCCCAAGGTAGATCCGCTACTGTTCTGCTGTAATGGCTATGGATTCTGGAACTACTATTATGGCAAAGCGGACAACATGCAAAACTATGACTACTCTTTAATGATATGAAAATATGTCTTTCCTGAAAGTTTGCACCTAGCAACTGCAAACCGGAAATAGGGGGTAACAAACTATCAATATTCAATGACTGCTCCTCTTTTCCCTCATAACATTTTAGCTCATCCTTTCAATCCAATCCTGCTTCACCAAAATTTAGGAAGAGCC
>NZ_JBBPHP010000099.1:0-1716 GCF_038039535.1 Catalinimonas locisalis
GATAAAGAGATAAAATAGTTTGTAATAGGTTTCCGCTTTTACAAACAATGCTCTTTATCCTCTATTCCAAATCCTTACCTAAACGGCATTGGGTGGCCGCCCTCCTGCCCTGGATAAAAAGAAGCAGAAGTTATTGCTCAAACTCTACCATGATAAAGATCATAGCATTGCAGAAATTCTGGACATGTTCCATGTCTCTAAGTCTACCCTTTACAAGATCGTGCGTGAGAATCCTCCTCCAAAGAAAACTTCATGATCACTGCCAACGTTTGCGCAGCCACCGACGAAGGCTTTAGCCGAAGTATGGTGGCTGAGCGCTGTTGGTGGCTGGCTTTTTATCCGTCTATCAATATTTCTTTAGCCTCAAAATTCTTATATGTAATCGTAATATGATGATTTTGATCATGGCTTGTCTCAAATGCCATTTCCCAAGTTGTGTCTCCTTCGTCAATTTTTGGGATAGACATATGTACTGGCCAAAATTCTTGATCAAAGTCCATAATTGTAAATTCAGGTTTCCAATTCCTGAACTCGTCAATAATTAATGGAGCAGATTTTTCAATGATCAAACCATAACTTCTTTCTACATCACGAAAAAACTGCTTCTGTTTTTCTGATGGTCCAGGTATACCTCCATTAATTATTAATTCTATTGATCTTTTAGCTGGTCCAAAGTACTTATTTCCTTCAAAGTAGTCTTTTGAAGATTCTTTAAATTCTATTAATCTAAGAGTACCAAAGAATCCATCTTCAATAGTTTTTGTCTTTCCAAATAGGAAGTCTAATAATCCCATTTTTTTCAATTTAGCTAGCCACCAACGATCACCATAGGCGCAGGCGAGGCCATTGGCCGTAGCTTTGCGCTTATGGCTTGTTACCCTGCGTTTTTAATCTACAAATGTTTCTTTAATTACTGCTTTACAGTTTTTTATCTCTTTAGCAGTAATTTTTCCAAGTACCCTGACAATCCTGCTTTTATCAATGGTTCTTATCTGGTCAATGACTATCCATCCTATTTGATTATTGTGCCGTACTTTTATCCTAGTAGGATAAGGTTTGCTTTTAGTAGTCATTGGAGCTATCACAATAGTCCTTAGGTGGTTATTGATTTCATCGGGTGAAATAATTAAGCATGGTCTGGTTTTCTTTATTTCACTTCCCATTGTCGGATCCAGATTGACCAGAACTATAGCATATTGCTTTAATTCCATTCGTCAAAATTTTCGTCTTCAAAGACATCATCCATAAGTAATTGATCGTCTTGGTTTTCATGCATTTCTTTAAATGCTTTATCCCAATCTTTTCGTGGAGTATCTATAGGACGAAGCACAATCTGTCCTTGCTCAAGGATTACTTCAACCTTGTCTTTGATGTTATATTTATCAAGCAGTGCCTTGTTCAAACGAAGTCCTTTTGAATTGCCAATCTGTATAATTGAAACTTCCATAACTATATCTTTTTGTAATTACAAAGTTATTACAATTTAAGAAAGTTCCAAGGTGTTTAAAATTTAAATGCAGGGTAACGACTGATGCACCAGCCGAGCCGGTTTGTTTGCGTTTCTCTTTCGTATTTCAATTTTTGTGCTTGGAGCTATAAGCTTCCGAGTGCGTTTCTAAGAGGCGTGGTTGGTGCATTTTGTGTGTGCCTTGAATGGTAAATATAGTTCTTTAAAAGGATGTCCCAAAGGGTGAAAGTTCTTGTGTAATATTCACC
>NZ_JBBPHP010000009.1:0-230687 GCF_038039535.1 Catalinimonas locisalis
ATCATTGCTTTTGAAATCGCTTTCTTTTACATCAACTTTGGTTACGTTTGATCTTTCATACTTTGTGTAACACCACCTATATTTTTATTGATTAAACTCTAAAATATTATTTATGCCCAAACATAAGTATATACGTATATTGTATATACAATAGTTGTGTAAATGCATGAAAATCTGAAAAGAGCTTTCATTAAGGAGTTGCTACACATTTTTTTTCTAAAAATTGTCTCTATGCATTGCATTCTTCTTATCTAAAAATTAGCTTTGACCTAATTTAAAATTAGTTTAAATAAATTTAAGGAAGTATAATTAAGCAAAATGAAGTGGTTGAACGGGTTCAACTATACTTTTCATTTTTTTGTGACTGCTTTGTTTTTCAAAAATGGAATTGACTCAATTACTTTTAGCCGATAATCAGGAACTAGCCGTTGCTGGAATAAAACATCTTCTTTCGGGAGAGAAGCAGTTCAAAATTATTGGCCAGGTAAATAGTAAAAAAGCGCTGGAAAAGCAGTTAATTCAGCACACACCTGATGTACTGGTACTTGATTATACCAATCTGAAAGGCTTTTCGGCAGATGACTGCCTGGCAATATCCAATGCACACCCTTCGCTCAAAATCTTCATCATTACCGCTGACCAGGAACACATTATGCAGGTACTGGAAGCTGGAGTATTGGCTTTTCTTACCAAAGACTGTAGCGAACAGGAAATCCTGAATGCATTTCATGCCATTGCCAAAGGGCAAAAATTTTTCTGCAACAGAGTATTGGATGTACTAATGAATCATAAGGTTTATAAATCCAATGCCGATACCGCTTCGGGTGAGCTCAGTGAAAGAGAAGCAGAAATTATCCGTTACATTGCCAAAGGTATGGGAACGCAGGAGATTGCTTCTAAACTAAACTTAAGTCCACATACCATTAATGCTCATCGCAAAAATATTCTTAAGAAGCTGGACGCTACTTCTCCGGTAGAGATGATCGTAAAAGCCATGAGCATGAAAATCATTACTATAGATTAGGTTTTTATCCTATCATCAAACTCTATCGCGCAGACAGATATTCTTTAGCTTTCAGATTTGATGATTTGCTCCACTTCTTCCAGACAGTTTCTACATAAACAGCAATCTTACTGCTCACGAATATATTCTTTGGCTTTGACGCTAAGTATCAGTTCGTAGCATTGACACTGACCGATATTACCCGGTTTGCATTCAAAAGCACTCATGCAGCGAGGACAATATGTAATTTTGTGTAAAGACATCTTTAAAATTAGAGGTGAGTATGTTTTTCACACTCACCCAATATATTATACTGCCGGATTACTCACAAGTTCACACATGCCTGATGCAGCAGCTACCATTCTCTGTATTGCATCTCTAATTTCTTCCCAGCCCACAGTAAAATTACTAACAATAGTTTTATAAAAAGAACATAGGTAATAATAGGGAAAATCACTTATCTAACATAAGAATTACACTTCATGAAAAAGACATTTTTTCACTTTCAACCTGGGAATGATCTAACATTGAGATACTTCAAATAAATCTGAATATTGATTATCTTTCTTTCATGAGCATGAAGCTTAATCAGGAGTTTTTGTATGTTAAGTAAATAGCTTATGGAACTACAACCCGCCCCAGTTTCGCAGTTGAAATTCAGTTCATGTGCCAAAGTAATAAGCGGTTACTCTTTTTTGTATTCTATATCTGAGTTTGATGTGGATGAGCCACTTCAGCTTGTATTTCCTACATATGGTTTTCTCATTCTTAACTTTTACACTGGTGAGAACTTTTGGTATAATTTTAAAAATTATGATTTTCCTAAAAGTCAGGCCTATCATCTGTACATAGGGGGGCTGTTCTCTCAAACTACTCCCATTTTTGAGGCCAGAGGTCAAGGGAGAGGACATGCAATGAAAATACATCCGGTGATTGGTTACCATTTATTTAAAGCGCCTATGGATCAGCTCACAAATCACCAGCATCCTATTAGTCAGTTGTTAGGTAAAGCAGGAAAGTGCTTAAGTACCCTGGAAGAAGATCGTCAGATCAATATTCTCGGGAACAATTATTTGGAGCACTTACTTCTCAAATCTCTTCCTGACAGAATACTG
Source organism: Catalinimonas locisalis (assembly GCF_038039535.1). Lineage (NCBI taxonomy): Bacteria > Pseudomonadati > Bacteroidota > Cytophagia > Cytophagales > Catalimonadaceae > Catalinimonas > Catalinimonas locisalis. The sequence goes on from NZ_JBBPHP010000009.1 coordinate 2,119, forward strand.
ATAATGAATGACCCTATTTACCATGCTGTTAATACAATTATCAACAGAAAAGGAATGATCAGGATAAAAGAATTGGCCGATCAGTATTGCATGAGTGAACGCACCCTCAATCGGCAGTTTATCATGAAGGTGGGAATTTCACCAAAAGTTTATGCTAAAATGTGGCAGTGGCAGCATGTTACAGAACTGCTTCAAAAATGTCCGGAGATCAAAATAGAGGACCTGGCATTTAAAACCGGCTATTATGATAGCGCACATCTGGTCCACGATTTTAAAGAGAAGACATTACAAACACCTTATGAGTTTAAAAAGAGTATAAATCCTCTGATACAAGATTATCTTAATTTTCCTCAGTCACTTGAATAATGTCCGTTTTTTACAATGAAATTAACAGCGACTAGTATATCTTAGAGACTAAATACCCGTATAAGAGCATATGTACCTCCCTGCAAAATGAAGGGTCCCCTGCCCCACTTGTATACTCTTTAACCTTTACTAGTTATGTTAAAAGCAAAAAAATCCTGGTGGCATGATTGCATCAAAAAAATCGCTAAACCTGTAAATACAAAACAAGCGTTGCTATTTGATCGCAATGAGGACCCAAGGATATTAAAGTCTAAGTTTGATGAATTATCTATTTGGGAGGATGTTTTATTTCAACAGAGGAATAAGCTCAACGAGCTTTATACCAATGCAGCTTTTCCGTCAGTCAAAAAAAGAGATGCTGTTTCAGGGAGGGAGCCGTTTGTTTGTAAATCTGAACGCATTATGGAAGCGCATATTACCGATGTTGACTTTGATGTATCCTCTTTCAGTCATGAGATGGGTATGAGTAGAGTACACCTTTACCGTTTGATGAAATATTATACTGACCAGTCCCCCTCTGAATTTATCCGAAACTACAGACTCCATAAGGCTACCTATTTACTTCTACTGGGAAATGAAACCGTCTCTGAGGTTGCTTACCGAACTGGCTTTAATGACCTGTCACATTTTAGTAAGTGCTTTAAAAAAGTTTTTGGAGTTTGCCCTTCCGAATACAAAAAAGTTGAAATCATGAGCTATCTACCAGTTTAATCCCTGCGTGAAACAAAATTACCAGCATATGAAACGTAAGTCCTACTTATCCTATTGGTGAATACCATAACTTACCCTTATCAGAACTTCTTGATTTTATACTGATATCATTTAGTAAAAAGTTCTCATTTGAGGCTGAATTGAATAGAGAAATAACACATTGAACGTCTTCAGATACACTTAAAAACCCATTGTAAAGCATTTTTAAGATTTATCGCAGGCTCCAGTAGCCTGATCATTTGCGTTTTAGTAAATAGCCCGGGGTTATGCCTCGCGGCTATTTGCTATTTATAGCTACCTATTAAGCATATCAAGCCTGTATAAGTGACTTCAGGTTACCTTTTTACCATTATTTGACACATAAGTAATAGCCCCTTTTTTTCTTAATCTCTACCTTAGGTTTTACCAACTGGCCTGAACTTTATCAATGAAGTAACATCAAATAAAATACTTTCATAAAGGCAGTTGAATTTTTCATCATTACCCCCAAACTAATGAGACTGTTCTGCATATTGACCCTATACCTGCTAGGCCATTGCCAGTGTGTGTTTGCCCAGCCTATTGTAAAAATTGGTGGAACTGAAAACCCCATGCCTAGTGAGAGGCAGGTACGCTGGTATCTTGATCAGTTGAATATCAAAGAAAATATTCACCTCACAGTCATCTACACTACTATTATTCCAGAGGGATTTGATGGGTTAACAGTTTGTAGAAATGTACTGGAAAAAGATGGGTATCATATCATCATGGTGCGAATTAATCAGGACTTAAACGAAAGGCAGAAGCAGACTGTGCTTGCCCATGAAATGATACATGTTAAACAATATGCAAAAGGTGAATTAAAACTTTTGGAACCCAATACAGTAGTCTGGCTAGGCAAAAAGCGACAACTTAGTAATATGTACCATAGCGGCCCCTGGGAAAAAGAAGCATACCGAGGAGACAAAGTTCTGGCAGTTCAATTTCAACAAAAACCTGAGATTACCCTGGCAAATTTTAAAGTCCAGGCAGATAGCCTACTCACTTATATGAGTAAAAAATTACCTTGAAGGAAAGGATGATTATGATTGTTTGCATCATATAGTTTAATGATCAATACTAACCTTTGGCTTAGGTTTAAATGTATGTTCAACTTATAGAAATCAAGCCTTATGTAACCAGTGAACAAATATTTGATACCACTGCACAAATATTTTGGTGAATATGTCCCTAAATTGAAGACACTACTCCGACTGTATATTTATTTACTCTTATAAAGCTTAAACAAATGAAACAGCAGGGTCTTTATATTCCATCCAAAAATTATTCTTTCTTCAAGGTTCTATCTTTTATAGCTTTTTCAATAGTTGTTTTTTTTGGATTAAAAGAAGGAATACATGGCTTGCGATATTTTGCAGAGTATCCTGAAGAGAAGAAGTTAACAGCTTTACTCTTACTTCCTCATATTGGCCTCGGCTTTATTGCAATACTATTAGGCCCATTACAATTCTGGAAACAACTACGCACAAAGTATCTTCACTTTCACCGATGGTTAGGTCGTATTTATATCAGCTCAGTCGCTATAAGTGCCAGTATTGGCCTTTATATGGGAATCACGCATCACAACCTTGTATTTAGTACCGGAACTACCGGTTTAGCAATTGCCTGGCTAATTACTGTAACTATGGCTTTTATAACCATCAGGAAAAAGCTTGTCCAAGAGCATAAGGAATGGATGATAAGAAATTACGTTGTCACTTTTGGATTTGTCTCTTACCGAATCGGTCGTCAAATCATGGACACAATGGATTTTGAAGATACGGTAATCATGGCTTGGCTTTGTTGGGTTCCTCAATTATTGATTACAGAATTATTGATTCAATTAAGTCACTCTCAACTATTTAATAACAAAGGAAAATCTGACTTACGTCCAAAGCTTAATCTTACAAAGGAGGCTTTTATTTATACAAAGCAAGAAATAAGCTCATGAAAAAGATACTACTCATCGGAGCCAGCGGGCAACTCGGTACGCGCATTTTCTGCAAACTGACTGATGCTGGTTACCAAAACATCCGCATACTGGTTAGGGAGGATTCACGCTTTCAACATTTACTACCCCACCAACCGGAAGTATTTGTAGGCGACTTGTGTGATGTAAACGGCATTATACCTGCTTTGACAGGTGTCCAAACTATCATTACAACTACCTCTTCCGCTGTACCTCGCAAGAAGACGGATACGATAAAAAAAATAGATACTAGAGGCTATACTGAGCTGATTAACGAGGCTAAAAGGTTAGGCATTGCGCATTTCATCTTTACTTCTGTGAAGCCTACATCAACTGCTATGGAGCAGTGGTTGCCTCTTGCCAAGGCAAAAAGAGTGGTAGAAGAGCACCTCATCAACAGCAGATTGAATTATACTATCTTCCAGCCAGATGCTTTTATGGATGTGTATTTTACTTTTATGGGTACCAGCCTGCCGACATTGGATGATGAGGCTCCACTAGTGAAACGTGATTTTAAGTTTGTGAAAATATTTTACAATTCAATCAAAGATGATGTGGACCAGGGTAAGATCGGTATCATTGGTAAAGGGAATGTACAGCACACCTACATTAGTGCAGAAAATGTTGCAGCATTTATTGCTAAAGCAGTAGATGAGCCAGCGCTCATGAACAAGATCATTCCACTCGGTGGGCCGGATGCTCTAAGTGCGCTGGATGTCAAATCTATTTTTGAAAAAGTATTGGACAAGAAATTAAAAATAAAGCATACCCCCGCATGGGTTATGAAATTATTAGGAAATATTATGGATCCTTTTTTCCCTAATGCTGCCAACATTATGAAACTTAATTACATGCAGGCTACTGAAGAAAGCATCATTGACTCATCTGAACTTGCAAAGCAATTAGGCATTCATCTTACTACTGCTGAAGAATTTATGAAGCAGAAACTGGCGTATAAAAGATCAAATGTCAACGGTATATCTACAAAAAAACAGGAAAGCATAGCTATAAAATAATGCAGCTTTTTAACCAAGAGATATTTCGGATCAAAAGACAATATTAAAAATGAAAAAAAAAGAAGAAATATTAACAAATCACCTGCAAGCACTTGGGAGCGGTAACTTGGAAGCACTCATTCAAGACTATTCAGAAGAATCAGTTTTTATTACATCAAATGGTGCATTTAAGGGTATTGATGCGATCAAAGGCGAGTTCAGAAATCTTCTTGTAGCTTTTCCTCCCGGCTCTACTTTAAATATACTTAAACAGCTTATAAAGGAAGATTATATTCTGCTAATGTGGTCTGGAGAATCCAACAGTCTTAGTATACCCTTTGCTTCTGATACTTTCGTGATTAAAAATGGTAAAATCATCTTTCAGTCATTTGCCGGACAGATGATTGTAAAATAACTAATTTTTCAACCCCTCAGGAGCTTCCTGGCTAATTCATTTTGCTTTTTTACTCTTCATCAGTATGTTTAAAAGTTAATTATAATTCCTTACTTTTTACATACTATGCTAAGATTACTATTCACACTAACTACAATTTTTACCATCACTTCCCAATCTTTTGCCCAGGTACCCCCCAAAAAGCACCCCAATACCAAAGGAGAAGATTGGAAGATGCTTTTTCAGCCCAACCTCTCCGATGCTGTTTACCCTGAAGGAGTATGGTCTTACGAAGATGGAGTGCTAACCGCAACTGAAGATCAGGCCATCTGGACTGAGGAAGATTACGACAATTTTATTATTGATCTAGAATTTAAAACCGCTGAGGGTACCAACAGTGGTGTGATTGTCTATGCCAGCAATACTGAGAACTGGATTCCTAACTCAGTAGAAATACAGATTGCCGACGACTATGCCGAGCAATGGGCCAAAGCTGACCCTACCTGGCAGGCAGGTGCTATCTTTGGACATCTGGCACCTAAAAGCAGTGAGGTAAAGAAGCCGGGAAAATGGAACAAATATACCATTACCTGTAAGGACAAGATGATCTGGGTGATGCTTAATGGGGTAATGGTGAGCGAAATGGACATGAGTAAGTGGACATCCGCTAAAACCAATCCTGATGGTTCTGAAATTCCTTCATGGCTCAGCACGCCATTTGCCGAACTGCCTACTTATGGCAAAATCGGACTACAGGGCAAGCATGCCGGAGCACCGATCTGGTTTCGGAATGTGATGATCAAAGTATTACCTTAGTTTTCATTAAGTTTAATAACCTCTTATAGTACTGAATAAGAGGTTATTACAATTTAACAGACGCGTGTTTAAATTTAGCCTATACTCTCCGCGATATTGTCAAAAATAGCGCCCAGAATAGAGATCACCAGGCTGAAAATCAGAGCCCACCAAAAGCCAGAGACATAGAAGTCGCCTACCATCGCATCCACAAGGAGTACGATTACTGCATTAATGACTAAGAGAAATAGCCCTAAAGTAAGAACAGTTACCGGAATAGTCAGAATGACTAAGATAGGACGCAAAACAGCATTAAAGAGTGATAGAATAACAGCGACGAGGAGTGCTGCCCAGAAGCTTTCAACTGCCACGCCAGGCAATATATAAGCAGCGATCAATACTGCAACTGCCGAAAGCACCCATTTGATAATAAATGATAGCATAATTGTTGGTTCGGTTGATAATTCCATGAAGATGGCTAAAAAATCCTTATTCGGCAATAAGATGATCAGTATATCCTTGGTCAACCAATATCTCATAAGCTTTCCAAACTTCATCGGGCACCTCCTGCGGTATTTGAAAACCTTTTTCCTCATATACTTTAATACGTTGCAGATCACCGACTATCAGATGGATCACTCTTTCATGGTTGATTTCAGGATCATTGGCAATACAGTAGGATGTATAGTCCAGGGGGGGAGAAGAAATCAGGCAATCTTTATCAGGAAAATGATTTTTGAAAGTAGCAAAAGCTCGTCTTTCCATATAAGGCTTCTGCACTACGATAAACTTCTGAAAATTAAGACCTTCTCTTTTCATCACCTGCTTGGTAAATCGGAGATTTTCCCCGGTATTTGTAGATTTGTTTTCCAGAAAAATTTTTTTTTCAGGTACACCTTTTTCTATCGCTACTTCCGCAAATACATCAGCTTCAGGGCGTTCCCACATCCCCTCGGTAAGCCGGCCCAGACCTCCCGAAAAAATAAGATAATCGGCCCAGCCCTCTAGGTAAAGGTCAGCGGCATGGGCAGCTACCCGCAAATCATGGCTTCCTAATGTGAGGATACACTCTGCCTTCTGTAGGGGATGATGCATCAGATGATAGTTCCAAATAGTTTGTATACAATCGTTTTTGTCCATAGTGCACAATTTAGTATTTTTAGCTTTAATGGTACTGAAACCCACACTGAACATTATAATAATTACTCTATACTTTACTCAACTGCTAATGCAAAATAATCTTAATACTATGTTAACAATTTCATAAACCCAACTGGCTGGGCTACCTACTTATTTGATGTAATTTTGATCTTTAATCAACCTAATCTGAAAAATGCAATACAATACACAAAATAGACGTACATTCATCAAGTCTGCCGGACTGGTAAGCCTTGGATTTCTGGGACTCACCCAATATGTGAATAGCAAGTCGTTTTTAACCCCTGCGGCCAATAATGCCGGGTATGGCTCCTTAGTACCTGACCCTGAGGGAATTCTAAACCTGCCCAAAGGTTTTTCATACAAAATAATTTCCCGGCAGGGAGATAAGATGAGCGACGGCTTCTTTAGTGGTGGAAATCCGGATGGAATGGCTACTTTCCCCGGCAGCAATGGCAAAATGATCCTGATCCGTAACCACGAAACTAATCCCGGAGACGAGAAGGGGCCTTATGGTAAAAATTTGGAATTGCTCAGCCAACTGAAGCCTAAACAAATCTATGATTATGGAGAAGGAAATATGCCAGGAACGGGTGGTACTTCCACCATTATTTTCAACGAAAAAACAGGTGAAGTAGAAACTTCTTACCTTAGTCTGGCTGGTACTGTACGTAACTGTGCCGGGGGTATGACTCCCTGGAGAAGCTGGATCAGCTGTGAAGAAAATACCAGCCGTGCTGGAGAAGGACTGGAAAAAGATCATGGTTATAATTTTGAGGTGCCTGCCTCTGAAAAAATAAAACTCGCCGACCCTGTTCCTTTGAAAGAGATGGGCCGTTTCAATCATGAAGCGGTATGTGTTGATCCGCGGACCAGCATCGTGTACCAAACCGAAGACCGGGGTGATGGCCTGATCTATCGCTTCCTTCCCAATAAGGAGAAGAAACTACACAAAGGAGGAAAGTTACAGGTACTCGCTATCAAAGAACAGAAAAGTTTTGATACCCGTAACTGGAAAGATCTGAAAACACCAAAGATGCCTCAAAACCAGAAGATGGAAGTCGAGTGGCTGGACATTGACAATGTAGAATCACCCGAAGATGATTTGCGACTAAGAGGTTTTGAAAGCGGAGCTGCACGCTTTGCCCGGGGAGAAGGTACTTGGTTTGGTGATGATGAGCTGTACTTTGCCTGTACCAACGGAGGCGAGATTGGCAGCGGTCAAGTGTTCCGTTATGTGCCCAGCATTTATGAGGGAACTGATCGTGAAAAGGAAGCTCCCGGCACGTTAGAGCTCTTCCTGGAACCAAATGACCAGGATATTCTGAAAAACTGCGATAACCTAACTGTGGCTCCCTGGGGAGATCTTATCCTTTGCGAAGATCACCCTGAACCCTTTGTAGTGGGCGTAACACAGCAGGGAGAATTCTATAAACTGGCCGAAAACGTAGGGTACAGAAGTGAATTTGCCGGAGGCGTATTCTCTCCTTCTGGTAATACCTACTTTGTCAATATACAGGGTGCAGGCCTTACGCTGGCTATCAGTGGACCCTGGAAAAAACAAGCCTGACCCTAATTGCTTAAATTCATATGAAGGAATCTTGTCTGATATTGATAAGATTCCTTTTTAATTTGTAGTTGTTTGCTACTCTTTCTTAATCAAGCTTTACGTCTATGAAAAATTTGCTCTTATTCTTTTCATTTTTCTTCACTTTGAGCATACAGGCACAGGTTATTCCTTTGCCACATGCGCATGCGCATAACGACTACAATCACGAGCGCCCGCTTTTAGATGCTCTCGCTCATGGCTTTACCAGCGTTGAGGCTGATGTTTTGCTCATAGACGGAGAACTGTATGTGGGACATGATATGCCTCAGGGTGATCATGCGCTGCCTACCCTTAAGGAATTGTATCTGGACCCGCTGCAACGCATTGTCCATAACCATAGAGGCAAAATATATCCCGATTATGAAGGAGATTTTTATCTGATGATTGACATTAAAACAGAGGCGGAAGCCACTTACGAAGTGCTTCGCGATCAATTGGCTGAATACACTTCTATTCTCTCTCACTTTGAAAATGATGAAGTTCAAAAAGGAGCTGTCACTATTTTCCTTTCAGGAAACCGTCCTATAGCAACTGTACAAAATGAAGAAAAAAGCCTGGTAGGCATTGATGGAAGACCCGAAGACCTTGGCAAAGATTATTCAAGCGCCCTGATGCCCTTTATCAGTCAGCATTTCAGGGGAGTGGTAGACTGGAATGGAGAAGGAGCCATACCCAATCAGGAAATGCAGAAACTTACAGAGCTTACTGCTAAAGCACATGCCGAAGACAAAAAAGTAAGGCTATGGGCGTCCCCAGAAAATGTAAACACCTGGAAGGTGCTCATGCAGGCTGAGACAGACCTGATCAATACTGACAAACTGAGCGAGTTACAGGATTTTCTGATCAGAGGATATACCAGCAGCCACTAGGCTTTATGATAACTTAACATTGCGTTAATATTAAGAACACACTACTATCGTACATTTACCAACGTAGATTTGATTTTCATAATGGACGGTCACAAAGAGCTGAGAGCTTCTCTCAGCTTTTTGTATTTGGCAGAACCTCTTCCTGACTCAGCATAAATTTTTCTCCTACATCCAGAAGCTTAAGCTCACCCTTTATACTTCCTCTCTTTTCAAGATCTTTTAAAATACTCACCGGCTCCCCCATAGGTTCATCCGACAAATCATAAGTACCATAGTGCATAGGTATCATCACTTTACCGCCCAGGTCATGAAAGGCATGAACAGCTTCTCCAGGATTCATGTGGGCTGATTTCATCACATAGGAAGGTTTGTAAGCCCCTACGGGCAAAATGCAAATATCCGGACTTCCCATTACTTGCTTAATTTCCTTGAAATGATCCGCATAAGCTGAGTCAGCTCCAAAATAAATACTTTTGCCTTTGGCTTTGATAAAAAAACTACCCCAGAGCTGACGATTGAGATCGTTTAGATAACGACGGTTCCAGTGTTTGGCAGGTAAAAAATATACTTCCACATCTTCCTTTAGCTTATACTGCTGCCACCATCCAGCTTCCTGAATGCTGACCTTCTTCTTCTTTTTCCCCAAGAGTTCTCTGATCTTTAGTGGTAATAGAAGTTCCATTTTGGGGTTCTGATCAAGCAACTGATTGACCGAGGCTTCATCAAAATGGTCTCGGTGTCCGTGAGAAATCAGGAGATAATTGATACCAATCAGATCGTAAATTGAACAGGGTAATCCAATCTGCCGCTTGACGATCGGAAGATCTTTAAGGCAGGGATCGGTAAAAAAACTTATGCCATTGATACGAATAAAAAAAGAGGCATGTCCCAGCCAGACAATTAAATCCTCATCGCTGGTGATAAAAGAAGTGTTACGATGTACTTTAAGCCGAAAATCATCTTCTTTTTTTTCGGTTTTTTGAGGGTTACGGCTAAGTTGCCACTTTAAAATATTTTTGAAAGGAACTACATCTGATGCATAGTCAGCGCTTTCAAACATTTTATTTTGGTATAGGTTTCCCTTAAAGTCCTTTTTTATGGTTTTTAAGTCTGGGTTCAGTAAATACATAGTTAGAAAAATAGTGACATTTATTCGCTTACAATCAAATTCTTTCACAAATCTGATTTCATTTCATTTGCTGCATCTATTAACTGTTTTTACTACTAAACGTTTACTCTACGCCTCATTAATACCCATGCTGATGGCGTGTGGTAATCCTTCCGAAGAAATCAGCGGCACCTATGAAACCACAGTTACTACTCCTTCTGATCTTATTACTCAAAAATTTTTAGCTACTCAACTTTCTACTGACTCCTCTGCCGTGAGTGATCAGGGTATCAGTTTATATCTGTCCTTGTACGAAGATCAACGGGCAGAGCTGAAGGTTGACTTTATGAACAGCAATCATGACATAATACAGAAAGGAAGCTGGGAACTTGTGGATAATCAGAGAGTTAAAATTTACTTTGTAGAGAGAGAAGGTAAATACTTCCGGGATACGCTAAACCTTCGCAGTGAGGGACTTCGGTTAATTCTGAGAGGCAAACCAAACGCTATAACTGATGATATTACACTGCTGAAAATCCAGCAATAAGCCTTGTACTTTCAGGAGCAGTGAGAAAAAGCTTAGATCATTTCATACCTTCTCTTTACCGTCTTTTAATGCTTTCGCCTGCTTTACCCAGGCATCTCTGCGGATACGACCGGGAAAAAATTCAATAGCCTCATTCACCTTGGTCTCATCATCCTGATTAAAGTTGGATACCTGTTCAAAAGTATAAACTCCCAGGGCGTTTAGCTTCTGCTCAATAAAAGGGCCTACCCCTTTAATAAGCTTAAGATCATCTTTTTCATGCTTAGCTGAGCGACCAATCCGGTCAAAATCAATATTCGCAGCCTTGGCTTTGATACGATCAAGCACTTCTTCCTGCTTAGTTTTCTGAGCATTATTTTCTGAAACCACTGTAGTTTGAGGTTCAGGTGCCACTGCTGTTTTAGCTTTTACTTCCAGGCTTTCAACTTTTGCTTTAAGATCGGCTAACTTTCTTTCCGCATCAGCTCTCCTTCGGGTACAGCGACTGAGTTGGGCATTAACTCCAGTTTGTTCCTGCTGGGCGGTTTCCAGAGCCTGCTGCTTTTCGTAAAGCACCGTTTCATAAGTATTTGTTGCTGTTTTTTTCCCGATCAGGTATCCCATAAAGGCGCAACCTCCCAGGGCTACCATTGCAAGAAACAAATCTAAAATCATAGTATTAAGAATTAGGTTTCGGCATCAGTTAAGCTTGATTTCTACACGTCGGTTTTGACTTCTGCCTTCTTCAGTATCATTGCTGGCAATTGGCTCAGACTCTCCCTTAGAGTCAGTAATAATTTGTGTTCTGGAAATACCCGCTCTCGTTAAAATATCTTTGGTAAACTCAGCCCTTTCCTGACCATAATCCAGATTTCGCTGGGCATCCCCTACATTGTCAGTATGTCCTATCAAGGCTATTGTAGCTCCATCATGGTGATTCAGGTATTGCTTAAGCTGACGCAAATACTGCCGCAAACTATCATTTACCTGAATTGATGTTTCTCCAGTTGCAAAATACAGGTTCTGAGAAGATGACTTAAGCAGTTCTTCCAGTTGGGCTATTTCTTCTTCATCCAGCCTATTTTCATCAGGGAAATCATCTATCACTTCAAAAGCAAGACCATCAATTAGCGTATCCCTTGCAAAGCTTAAGTTTATGTTTTCCTGTGCGTTGACAAAAAGTTGCTCACGACTTATACCAAAATCATTGAGCCAGGTTTTGAAAGCTTCTGCTCTGGCCATTCCTAAGTTAGGAAGCAGAGAATTGTTAGTCTCGGTATCGTCATAAAATCCGGTGATGATCAAGCCCTCATCTTCATGAGCATTCAGATAGTTTTTTACGGTAAGAAGTGCATCATCAGCAGATTCGGGAATAATAGGCATAGCCTGCGAACGGACAAACTTGATATTCTCTCCTGCTTCAGCCTGTAGATCTTCGCCCACAATGATCAGCTGAGAGACAGTTTCGGCACGCAAAGAGGGATCAGTGCCGGTCCCATTACCTCCGCAATGACCCTGATGCCAGCAAACGTAATAATAGGTCCATAGACTGATCCAGGCTGCCAGAATGAGCATTAATATGATTCTCATGAATTGAAATAAAAATCTATGGTATTACTTGTTTCACTGAGATCATGCCGGTTTCTTTTGAAGAGCTCTGGCCTGCTCTATCCAATGATCTCTTTCAATTCTTCCAGCAAAGCCATTTAACTTTTCTTCTATTTCTTCAATATCCTTGGTGGTTAAGTCGGCAATTTGCTGATAGGTTTTTAGTCCAATAGCATTCAGTTTTTGCTCAATCGCCGGTCCTATTCCTTTAATCTTCTTAAGATCATCTCTGCTTGCTTTTGCAGGAGTCTTCTTCCTTACGGCTTTTGGCTTTTGCTGAGCGGGAGCAGTGCTCTGGGCATCTACTACTTCTAATTCCCAGACCTTAATATTCCGACTCATTAAGTAAATGAGTATACCCAAGCTTGCAAGTGAAGCAAGTATTTTTAAGACTAGTCGTGACATATCTTCATGGTTTAGCAGTGATCAATATAAGAAAAACATACCTTTTTGCATAAGTAGATGCTCAAGTTTGAAGTGTACAGCGTACGGAAGTGTACAATTTTGCTTAAAACGACATTTTCTTTGAAAAAACCCTATCTTATGTGTTAAAAGTTAAAACTGAAAATTGTATTTTTAGTTTATAAGCTAATATTTTCACCAAATAACAATCATATGGGATCAATTGCTATACCTATTCCTCCCTTATCCGGCAACCAAGATATTGAGGTTGACATCCGTGTAAATGGGGAGTTGAAGAAACAGAATTTCCGGGTAGAAGTTTTTTTCTGGAAAGACTGTAAGGCTCAACAAAATCGTGCGGAATGTATCCGTGAGATACTTTCAAAGTACGACAAGAACTGGCAACTCTATTACATTGGAATGCCAACCGATGATTTTGTACCGATCACTTTTATGAAGAAGAGTGCCTGAAAACTATCTGCTTACCAATAACTAATTTAAAGGCACTTCTTCAGAATCATCTATCAAATTCATCCACAGGGCTACCATTCCCTTTTTATGACTTCCGTAAGCCATTTTAAACTTACGGCCCCACACTATCTCATCGTTTTTATATGAGTTCCTGGCATATACCTCCTGACTAAAGGAGTCGTCAAACCCCTTGATTAATACCAGAAACTCTCCATTTTGCTGTTTAAACTTCTCTTTGGTTATTCTGAATAAAGGACTGTCTTCATCCAGAGGATGCACTATAGTCCAGCTCATCGCCAGGAAATCTACTTTGCTACGCTCCAGCTTCAGATTTTCGTACACCCTTTTTTTCTGTTCGTGATCAAAATAGGTATACACCAGTTTCACCTGAACTTCTATCAATTCACTACTTCTTTTGTTAGCAATACGAAACATGAACGCATTGATATCCTGGTAGGGAGCAATGATTGCATTTTTGCTGTAAAGGATACGCGCATGAGGGCGGGAAAATCGTCCGTAGATCAAGCCGGTGATGAGCGCAAAGCCCATAAGTCCCAACAAGGACTCTATGGAAGAAACAACGCCTGCCCAGAAACCTACCGGATTAACCCTTCCGTAACCTACGGTAGTGATGGTTTGGGAGCTGAAGAAAAAAGCTTCGTATAAATTACCCATAAAGGCTCCTTCACTGACCGACAACTCATCCATACCAATCATCACATAGATCAGGGCAAAGAAAAGATTGGCTGTAAAGTAAGCAGCACATACCAGGCACAAAAAATTAACCCACGACATGGTAATAAGCGAATGATAAGCATCGTAGGGTCTGAGTAGTGGTCTGCCTTTCTTCTTTACATTAAAACTGCCGTTTTTATTGATCAGACGCTGGTCAAACTCAAAACTTTTGTTTCCGAAGCCCAGGTCTTTAAAAGGCTCATTAATGTTCAGATTATGACTTAATTGGTTGAGGTACTCTCTGAGGGCCACAGTATTAATATTTTTTTTAGACTATTTGAAAGTTGGGCAGAAGTAATTTCATCTTATATTAGAACGTTCAAAATTTTCATTGGATAAGATAAGTATACACATTATCATCAGATTTCATCAAACCATCAAGAAATCCTTAGTTTCATGATCAAAATTAAATCCCTGTGCGCTTTTCTGTGGACTGTTATCCCCCTTTATTTACTTACAGCCTGCGGTGAAGATAGTTTACAATTTGCCATTTCCTTTCCTGACTCATTGAGTGAAGAAGCCCTGGATGGCAGAATATTGCTACTGATCTCCGATAACAATGAGGCCGAACCTCGCTTTCAGATTAGTGATGGACCAGATACAAAGCTAGTTTTTGGAATAGATGTGAATGAGTTGAAAGCCGGGGATGAAGCAATCATTTCTGATACAGTTTTTGGTTATCCGCTGGAATCGCTCAATGAAATTCCTGCCGGAGAGTATTATGTTCAGGCTTTGCTGCACAAATACGAGACTTTCAACCTTTCCAATGGCCATACCGTTAAGTTGCCCATGGACCAGGGCGAGGGTCAGCAGTGGAACCGATCTCCCAGTAACTACTACAGCACCCCCCAAAAAGTATACATTGATCCAGCAGAAAAAGAAACCATACATATCAGCCTTGACAATGAAATTCCTCCTATTGAGGAACCTGAAGACACTGAATACATCAAGCACATCAAGATAGAGAGTGAGTTGCTCAGTGAGTTTTGGGGACGTCCTATGTATCTGGGTGCGCATGTGCTGCTCCCTGAAGGTTTTGAAGAGCACCCCAACGCCCATTATCCATTAGCCATATTTCATGGCCACTTTCCCTATACGTTTGAGGGCTTTCGTACCGAGCCTCCTGACCCAAACCTGGAACCGGATTATAGCGAACGTTTTGACCTGGAGGGCTATAATAAAATTCAGCAGCAGGAGGCCTATGACTTCTATAAAACTTGGACCGGACCGGATTTTCCCCGCATGATCATCATTGAGATACAACATCAGAATCCTTATTATGATGACAGCTATGCTGTAAACTCTGCTAACCTTGGTCCTTATGGGGATGCCATTACTTACGAACTTATACCCTACATTGAGCGGCAGTTCCGAGGTATCGGAGAAGGTTGGGCACGCTTTCTCTATGGCGGCTCCACCGGAGGCTGGGAAGCCCTGGCCGCGCAGGTGATGTACCCAGAAGAATATAACGGTTGTTTTGCTGCCTGCCCCGATCCTATTGACTTCAGAGCATATACGGTAGTGGATATCTACCAGGATTCTAATGCCTATTACCTACCCAGCAAATACAAAAAAACACTACGCCCCGGTCATCGCGACTATCTGGGGCATGTGAGTTCAACTTTGCAGGATATGAATTATAAAGAACTTGCACTTGGCACCAATAGTCGCTCAGGGCAGCAGTGGGATATCTGGCAGGCGGTTTATTCCCCTACTGGTCCGGATGGATACCCTAAACCAATCTGGGATAAGCGCAGCGGAAAAATTGATCATAGCGTAGCCGAGTACTGGAAAGAGAATTATGATCTGCGGCACATCCTGGAACGTGACTGGGATCAGCTTGGACCTGAGCTTGAAGGAAAAATTCATATCTACTGTGGTGATATGGACAATTACTACCTGAACAATGCAGTGATGCTGATGGAAGATTTTCTGGAAAATACTGAAAACCCATACTATGATGGTGAGGTAGCTTACGGTGATGGTGCCGAACACTGCTGGAATGGTGACCCGGAATTACCCAATGCTATATCACGGCTCCGGTATAATACCATGTATGTTCCAAAAATTCTTGAACGTATAGAGGAGTCTGCTCCTGAAGGCGCTGACCTAAGCAGCTGGAGATACTAACAAAACTCATAAAATAGCCGACTAAACGATTAGTCGGCTACTTAATTTAGAAAAACTTAACAACTACCTTATTTTTGAATGCTTTTCCATTCTCTTTTTATTAAAAACCTCATGCTCTTTATCTTGAGAAATTTTTGCATTTGGATTGTCAAACTCAAAAATTAAGAACTCATAGTCAATAATATCATTATCGTAATGGTAAGTCTCTTTCACAAATTCATTTAAAGAAGAAATACCTTTATAATCATAAAACATGATCTCTTCGTGTACAAAGTTATCTTTACTCTCGCTTAATAAAGAGTACCTATTGATAATTGCTTCAGGTATAGACATTTTTTTTGCTTCAACCTTTCCTTCACTAATATCTGAATCAATATACCAATAAACATTTTTTAATTCAGTATCTGTTCTATATCTATACCTCCAAAGATTACTACAAAAATCTCCTTCAAAGTTCACTTGCGATGAAAAAGATTCCATACTGTTATCGGTTATTTCATAACTTACTTCTGGAATAGTAAGTATTTCATCTGGCTTTGCCAGTTCAGTTTTGTAATAAAAGTAGTTATCATTTCTTATGGAGATTCCATATCTATAGCCTTCAAATGTTTCCCCTGGTACATACATTGAAAGAGAAGATAGATTTCCAGAAAAAGAGTTCCGCATCACTTCATATACTTCTGAATTTTTGTAACGGCCTCTTATGTTATAAAAAACTGAGCTGTTAGGAGGAAGAGTAATATTTTGCCATAAATTCATAGGAATAAAATCTTCATTAATCAAATTATATTCTTTTTCTGATTCAATTTCTGGAATCCAATGATATCTGGGAACAGTATTGTCAGTATAATTATGAATATACGTCAACACCCTAGCAGGCTCTTTGGCAATCTTATAAATGTTATTTCTGATAATACTATCACTATCATTGTAAATTCTATTAAATGTAATATGTGATATATTATGTGTAGCTGTACCAACCCTTTCTTCTTGACTATTGGAAAAATTTATAGTCGCTGTACCAATACTATCTTTACTATTTTGGTTTCCTTTAAGTGTCCAGCTTTCAGGATATAGGTTTTGCATTTGCAAAATGTCAATTGCTTCATTCTCAGTATCATACATATTTCTACTGATGACCATTACATTGATTTTATCTTCTAAATAATCATCAGGTCTAGCAAAAACATATTCCTCACTATTTTCAATCATAATGGTTTCTAGCACTTCACCTTCATGAGTCCCAACTACTATCCATTCTTCTTCATTGCTCTCCAAATAATTATCTCCTACACTCACTTTAAGCAATGAATTAAAAATCTCAATATCCTGGCTGGCTTCCGTTTGATTTCCTCCTCCATCATAGGCAAGAACTTTAAGCTCATACATCCCATCTTCATACTGTTTGCTATTAAAATCAAGCTCATATGGAGCTTCGGTATCTTCTCCTAATAATTCATCATCTAAGTAAAACTCTACTTTTGAAACAAGGTGATCATCGGTTACATCTGCCTTTACTGACACACCCAGCCAAAGCTTAGTATCTAGCATAGGTGAAGTAATGCTAATATCAGGTGCCACGGTATCCTGTATTTCTTCTTCACAAGAGGCCACAAAGCATGAAAGCGCTAATGCATAATAGCCCATCCAGTTCCTTTTAATCATCTTTAATCGTTTATGGAGGTATAAAATATAAGCGGCTAAAATTAACACTATGAGAAAGAGTAATTTGTCTCTTATTAAGTGTATGCTACCTGTGTAATATATGAGAAGCTCATGCGCAAATCGGATAATCAAGATAAGCTCAACATAAAGGTTTTCTAACCTCTTTTAGCATGATAACAGCAAATATCCATTGAGTAGCTTTTGCAGAAGTTTTTACTGGAGCTAAAAAAATTCTACTTCATACGAGGTTTTCAGTGCCGCTATAGAAACAAAGTAATGCCCTTTCTGGATATACATAAAAGCCGTTCTAATGAAATTTCAATTTTTTAAACTGAGTTGTGTAATTGTATTTTTACTATTATTGACTTTAACTTCCTGTACCGAAGATGAGGAAAACCCGGTGCTACAGTTGGAACTCCCAGCTTTTGATAGAATTAATGTTGCCCAGAATATTATTGTCAATATTCGTTCAGGCGAGCAAAGAGTGGAACTTAGCGGCCTGGGACCTCTTGAAGGCGTTGAAGTAACAGTGGTAGATGAAGAGCTGAATATTTATAATCCTGATGAGGCTATCGTGAATGATGTGGTAGCTGACATTTGGGTGCCAGAACTTGTACAGCTCATTTGCCGAGAAAACAGCATCACTTATTTTCCTGAAAATTTTAGTAGTAATAGTGACGAGCTTACCATATTGAGCAGAAATTCTGCTATCATAAAGGCGGAACAAAGCTTTACTTACGATTCAGTTTATTTTGGCTTGCGCGATGCCGCGACCCTTGAAATTGCTGATCTTCAAAGCAGAGAAACATCTGCTGATTTACGTAACAATACCCGCGGCAATATTCAGGGATTTACTGAGCGCTTTAGCTTAGTGATGAACGATGGCGCGCAATTTAATCTTGACTTTCCTGATCCCACTATTGAGTTTATTGAACCTCTTGAGGCCCAACAGGTCATGGTTACTGCCCGAAATGGTGCATATGCCTGGGTTTTCCCTACCAGTACACTGGATGTTACTGTAAGCGATGGAAGTATCGTCTATTACAAAGGCGAACCGTCCATCATCAATCAGAGCTTAAGTGGTGATGGGCAGTTGATAGAAAAAGACCAATAAACAACTATTCTGTTCACAGACTCTGGTTCTTTTGGGCGATTTCTGCCAGTCGGCTCTCTATTTCCTCACGATTTAGCCAGCGTCCACGCACCATGACTCCTTCAGGATTTTTGATAGCCTCCAGACTTTCCAGCGGATTTGCGTTGATTAAGATCAGGTCTGCGCTGGCTCCTTCTGTAACTTCACCAAACTGACCTTCCATACCGAAAAATACTGCCGGATTGATGGTACCTATCTGTATGGCTTCCAGAGGTGTGAGTCCGGACTGAAGCATTCCATTAAGTTCGTGGTGAATGGAAAAACCAGGAACATTAAATACCTGGGGCGCATCAGAGCCCAGTAATAATCCCTGGCCATTTTCATGCAGCTGATGAATCATCTCATGGCGTATGGCATTGAACTCCTCCCACTGTTCGGCACTGTAGTCAGCTCCTCCTACTAATTGCGTTTTACTTTCTACCCAGTTGTCCAGCGTTGACTTGGGCATATATTGCATCTCGGGCGCTTCTGCCAGCATTTCGGCAGATTCGGGGGAAAACCAGCGGTCAAACAACGCCTGGGTAGGTACCACCCATACTTCATTTTCATTACTCATCTGTACCAGATCGTCTATCATGGAAGTGTCTGCCAGGCTGGTGAAATTGTAGCCAAAAAAACCATTTTCATCAGGCTGTACATTAGCACTTTCGGGAACTAAGCCTTCCAGAAAACCATCCACATGATCTACTGAGGCATAGCCGCTTTCCAGTGCCCTGCGGATTCCCACATCCACCGACACATGACCGGCAAATGGAATTCCTACCTCATTGGCAGTATTCACAATTTCATTAAATACCTCTAATTTGATGCCGGGATGAAGCTTCAGGAAATCATAACCTGCTTCTTTAGCGCTTTGTACTTTTTCCCTGGCCTGCTCTACAGTCTGCACTGTGTTGCCATTGAAAGAAGGACTGGAAGTAAATATCCGCGGACTTAGAATTGCATTATTCTTTGCCTGCTCCCTGAGTTCCAGATGGATAGGGTGCCCCAACATTCCCCGGATGGTCGTTACCCCATTGGAGAGGTATAAAAAAAGAGTCTGGTCAATCAGCTCCCTGCTTTGAGGTGGTGAAGGGATATGGGCATGCATCTCAGCCAGGCCAGGCATCAGATATTTTCCACTGCCGTCAATTATCTCTACACCTTCCGGCCACTCTGCTTCCTGCGCAAGTATCTGACTGATCCTCCCCGAGTCAATTACTACAAATTGCCCTTCATCAATGCTGCCTTCGCGAACATCCACTACATTTACATTACTAATGACTGTGGAAGTGTTGCTGATATTGGTACTTTCTTGGGCAGCTTCCTGGGCAGTACAGGCAATGATGGGTAAGAAAAGCAAAAATAGATATTTCATAGGTGGTTGGTTTTTGACTGGAGACTGATAGATGAATTTAATAATTTTAGCAGATAAAAAGCTGAATACGACCTACTACATGAACATTACTATTCTATCAGGCCCAGCTTTTTGGCTCGCTGCTCCCACTTTTGGCGGGCATAGCTTTGCAGATCGGATATGGAATCTGTTTCATCCATAATCTCCAATCCGAAGAGCGTTTCAATGACATCTTCCAGCGTGACAAGCCCCATCAGCCCTCCGTATTCATCAACCACTACTGCAAGGTGCTCTCGCTTTTCATTCAGTGTTTCAAATACTTTGCGCAGCGGTGTATGATTCCAGATCATGCTCACCTCTCTGCTGATATTCTTCAACAACTCATCCGATTTGCCATCCACCAGGTTGGATAAGAGATCATCCTTCAGCAAGATTCCTGTCACCGTATCTTTACCCTCATCAAACAAAGGAATACGCGAAAAATTCATAGGCTGATTGTTTTGATAATAATGCATCAGCGTCTGGTTCTCTTCCGCCATCACCATCACTGTTCGGGGTGTCATCACATCTTCAGCGGTCAATTCGTCAAATTGCAGGATATTTTTGATCAGTTTATAGTCACCTTCGTCAAAAGCACCGCTATCATTGGCTACCTCAGTCATGGCAGCAAAATCCTGCCGGCTGAATACACTCTTGTCTTTGTCCTTTTTCAGAATTTTGGTGAGTTGATTACTCAACCATACAAAAGGGGTAAGAACCCACATGAGCACTCTCAGTGCACGTGCAGTTAATGGGGCAAGACTTTTCCAGTTGTTGGCCCCAATGGTCTTAGGAATGATTTCCGAAAGGAATAAGATTGCCAGGGTCATGAGGGTCGCAATCAGCGATTCATAAGTCATCTCAAAACCTAACACATTAAAATAGCTGGAACCGTATAGTTTGCCAGCCTGTGCTCCTACCCCAATGGCCCCGACTGTATGGGCGAAGGTGTTGAGGGTAAGAATTGCAGATAAGGGCTTATCAATATCTTCTTTGAGAGAAGCCAGTAATTTTCCGGTAGCGGGTGCCTCCTGCTCTTTTCTTTTGATGTAAGATGGGGTCACACTGAGTAAGACTGCTTCCCAAACGGAGCATAAAAATGAAAAGAAGATTGACAGCAGAAAAAATCCAATAAGTATGGTCATGCCAAAAGGTAATATTTTTTTATATAAATGTAGCTTTGCTGAGGAATGTTTTGCAAATCAACATTACAAAACATAGTAAGAGACTTGCCCTGAGTTTGACACCGATTAGCCTCCCTTCCTGCTTCGGAATGATTAAACAAAGCAGAAGAAAACCCGGTACTTGTAAAATTTGCCCAAAAGCAATATACTAGTACATAACAATAACCTATCACTATGAGTCACTACCTGCAAGAACTTGGCGTGCAGCCTGATACCCTCACTGCTGAAGAAAAAGCATTTCTGGATGACAACGGTTATCTCTCCTTGGGAAAACTTCTGTCTGATCAGCAACTGGATGACATCCGCAATGTTATTCAACGATTGATGGAAGCAGAAGGTGAACAGGCGGGATTTGAACTGGCTGAGTCTAAATACATACGTCACCCTAAAGAAGAAGGTGCCGAGCGACTTGCTGACCTGGTCAACAAAGACCCTCTGTTTGATATTTTCTATACTCACCCCAGGGTGTTGGCAGCTGTAGCACAGGTAGTAGGCAAGGAACTTAAACTTTCCTCATTAAACTATCGCGGTGCCCTGCCGGGTTATGGTCAGCAGAAGTTGCACGTAGACTGGCACGAAACCGTTGCTCCCGGCGATTTTAAAGTCTGTAATTCCATCTGGCTGCTTGATGATTTTTCTGCCGCTAATGGTGCTACCCGCTTAGTAGCCGGAACCCACAAGAATGGTAAGCTCCCTCAAGATGAACTGGAAGATCAGATGGCGACACATCCTGAGGAAATTGTCATTGAAGCTCCTGCCGGAACGGTGGTGATCTTCAATTCTCATACCTGGCATGGGGGCACCACCAATCGCACTGATAAAGTAAGACGGGCAGTACACAGTTATTACTGTCGCCGTGACCAGCCCCAGCAAATTGACCAGAGCCGCTACATCCTACCTGAAACCCGAGCCAGACTTAGTAAAGCGGCTATAGAAGTACTGGCGGTGTAAGCAAATCATTGTGTTTTGATAAGCATATTCTTAAGCTTTTGCACCCCCAAAGATATTTTGCTCCAGATAGGCATTCCTGAATTTGCCTTCCGGATCATATTCATTTGCCAGATTGATGAAGTCAGGCATCCTTTCATATAAGGATGCCAAACGATCGGCAGACATCCGAAAAACCTTGCCCCAGTGCGGACGGGCATCATAAGGCTGCAAAGCTTCCTCCAATGTAGGCAACAGTTGATGTAGCTTTTCTGTTTCCTGTTCCCAGGTAAAATGAAATGCTATACAATCTTGCTGGTAGCAGGGACTCATCCAATAGTTATCTGCGGCAATGCTGCGTATTTCGGAAATCATCAGTATAGGACCTACCTGATCTTTCAGTGCCTGTATGCTGCGAAAAGCCTCTACCGCATGCTGTTTGGGTACGAAGAATTCTGTTTGCAGCTCTTTACCACTGCTGGGTGTAAAGTTCATTCGGAAGTGCGGCATGCGCTCATACCAGGGACCGGCTACGCCCATCTGCTTGGTGCAGTTTTCAGCCGAGATCTCTATGATAGGATGTACATCTCTGTCGGCCAGCCTGGCGTCATAAAACACTGGCTCAGCCGTTCCCGAAGGCACATCTTCTACTTTGCGTTTGATCCATACCTGATTGACCGTATTACTCTGCCAGTCGGTAAACAGACTCACACTGTAACCGGAAGCCATGATCTCATCAAAGTTTTCATGCAATTGTGCTACCGGCAGAGAGAGGTAAATATCCTGCCGCATCTCAAAGGTGGGTTGAATATCCAGTCCCAATCTGGTGACTGCACCTAATGCACCCAGGTTGACTACCGCTCCGTTGAATTTATCGCCGTCCGCTGCACGTGATAGTTTGATCAGTTCTCCATCGGCTTTGATCATCTCTATAGTATTTACTGCCGTAGGCAGATTACCATTGTTTACGCCTGAACCGTGGGTAGCGGTAGCACTGGCTCCGGCTACTGAGATATGCGGTAAGGAGGCCAGATTGTGCAACGCATAGCCTCTTTCATCAAGATAGGGTGATAGTTCACCGTAGTTTACTCCTGCTTCAACATAGACTGTATTGGCATCTTCGTCAATGGTGATCTGCTTAAGCTGCTGCAATGACACCTGATTAGCCGTACTATCAGCGATGTCGTTGAAACAGTGCCGTGTGCCCAGAACTTTTACTTTGTCCAGGTCTCGGATGGTTTGCTGTAGTGCTTCTACATTTTGAGCTTCATAGAGTTTATCGGTGCTGTAGGTCAGGTTACCGGCCCAGTTTTTTCGTGCTTCCTGGCTCAATGCTGTTTGCTTTTGCTGTTCTGTGGTTGAATTACAAGAAATCATAGGCGTAAGTAAACCGCCAATAACAGTAGCGGAGGTGGTTTTAAGAAACTTTCTTTTTTCCATGATGCTAGGCGGTTGTATGGCGAAGTAGTGTTGTCTTTACTCCCAATATAGCTATTTGAATGGAAAATCAAGGAGTAAGAATATTGGAAAAGCATTTTGTACCTTCCTTGGTGTCTCCACCAATGCACAACATACACTTTATTCAACATCCATTCTCCGAAAGGTAAGATTGATCCTGGGCCGCTTTACCTTTTTGGTTTTGGGTAGTCTGTGCCACCAGTAGGTTTGGGTAGTGCCTTTCATCTCCAGCAGACTCCCATGTGCCAGTATGAGGAATACTGTTTGCTTACTGTCTTTGTGTTTGAAGGCAAATTTTCTTTCCGCACCCAGGCTGAGGGAGGCAATGCTACTATCTTTTGCAAGTGCCTTCTCATCATCGCTATGCCAGGCCATACCTTCTTCTCCATCATGGTACAGATTCAACAAGCAGGAATTATAGCTTACTCCACACTGCTTCTCTACCAGTTGTTTGAGTTGCAATAATTCTTCTGTCCAGGCCAATGCCTGCTTGGTGGCGTTGGAATAGGTGTAGGAATAATCCCCGTCGGCGTACCAGGCTACCTTTCGTTTGGTGATAATATGCTTGCCAAACATCACTGCCTCATCATGCTTCCAGGCAATGTGCTGCAACAGTTTTTCGTAATAACTATCCGCTTCCTCCGGGTCTAGCACATGCCCATAATAATATACTTCACCATCATAGGGCAGATGGTTTATCATTTCTTCCTGACTAAATAAATCCATTTTTCCACTCTTGATAAGCTGATTTCATACAATGCGCACAGGGCCGGTAGTCCTCCTGCTCCGCTTCTTCTCTACTGCTAAAAAATACACGATTCTCTTTCCGCAGGCGTTTACCACTTTTGCAGTGCAAACCGCCGAAGATTCTCAGTTTACGATTACCACTCCATTGAATCATTCCTGCTCTGATCATTTTTCTCACTTCCCTGTCACTCATTTCACTATGCCCCCACATCATTATTCATCCATAATATTCATTCTACATCCCTCATTCTTCATCCCTCATTAATCATCCTTCATTCATAAGCATCTGCTCAGCCTTTGCTACTTCCCAGCCGATCATCGCAGTTTTCCGCAGACTGCCCCAATGGTACTGACCAAACAATCCGCTGGATTGTATCACCCTGTGGCAGGGGATCAGGTAAGCTACTGGGTTATCACCAATGGCTGTACCTACCGCCCGCGATGCTTTGGGCCTGTCAATCTGATGGGCAATAGTTCCGTAGGTAGCCAACTGACCGCAGGGAATCCTGAGCAGCGTCTCCCACACCTTGAGTTGAAAAGCAGTGCCCTTCAGATGCAGTTTGATTTCATGGATTTTATTCCAGTCAGAGGTGAAGATGAGGCGCACATTTTCCAGTGCCTCATCTGATTGTTGCTGATAGTTTGCCGCAGGGAACTTGCTCTTCAGCTCTTGTAAAGCGAATGCTTCATCATCGGCAAAAGCCATATGGCATATTCCTTTGGGGGTAGAAGCAATCAAAATTTTGCCAAAAGGACTGTCGGCATAGTTGTAACTGATGGATAGGTTCTCTCCTCCGTTTTTATACTCTCCGGGGGTCATCCCTTCTATGCTGACAAAAAGATCATGCAATCTACCTGGGCTGGAAAGTCCGCTTTCATAGGAAGTATCCAAAAGAGAGGACTGCTGCTCTTTCAGTAGCTTTTTAGCGTACTCCAGGGTGATGTATTGCAAAAACTTCTTGGGGCTCACCCCCGCCCAATCGCTAAACATCCGCTGGAAGTGGAAAGGACTTAAATGTACCTGTTCAGCTACCTCTTCCAGCGATGGCTGATTTTTGAAGTTTTGTTGAATATACGCTAAGGCCTCGGCGATACGCTCAAAGTCCGTTGCTGCCTGTGTGTTCATCTTGTGCATGGGTTAGTAATAAAACAAAAGTAATACACATTACAGCAGTTCACCACCCGAAATTTGCTGAGATGAGGAAGTGAAATTTAATAAAACAGCATGATTTATATGCCTTGAAAGCATCTGAAGTAATCTAAAAGTCAAGGCAGCCTTGACTTGCCACTAAGTGATGCAAAAAAATGATGATTCCACCTTGCCCGGTCATTTTTACCTGGAAAAAATGACAAGTCACCCTGGAATTATTGGTGAGTAGCACAGAAAAATGATCGGGAAAGGTAGCACGGTCAATTTTTTCGCAAAAAAAACGACAGGGAAAGCATGACTTGCCATTTTTTTGCGGTTAGCATCCTCCATTCCTGCTGTATGAGCACTTATTTTAATCTAAAGCATTTACAATCCTGCTACCTTCACCATTCCTGTATACTTACCAAACCAAAAGCCCAATCTTCATAGGAATACGATTCATTACATGGGTACAAATGTGAGAATTACTGACTTTTTTACTGTAGACCACTCTCCTATTTTTGTAAGCTGCCGGACTGTCTCCGATGCAACTTAATTATCTCTGACAGATTAAACTCAGTGTCCATGAAAAGTAAAACGCTTGCCGTTCAGATCAGAGCCTACCGCACCCTGATTGACAACTCTCTGAATCATAATGGTATCCGCACTGCATTAACGGATTTTGGCTATCCTCTCCAGAATATTGACAAGGGTAAAGCCCTGTTTGAGAAATTTATGCTGCTACATGGCCTCCAGTCTGACCAGTACGGAGCCAAGCTGAATGCTACTGACACTGTGCTTTCGGATTTACAACTGCTCAAAACTACGTATCAGGAGCATCGCACCCTTGCCCGGCTGGCATTCAACGAAGATCGTGGACTGCAAAATTCGCTAAAACTGAACACACGCACGCCTAAGGAACGGGCTGCTTTTGTGGACCAGGTGGCTAACTTTTACAACAAAATTATTCAGCATCAGGCCGGCCTCAAGCGTTACGGTGTCTCCAAAGCGGAATTGGAGCAGGCTCAGGCAATGGTCAATGCCTTGATTCAATCTCAGCAGCAGCAATCACAAAAAACGGGCGAAGCTCAGTCGGCTACTCAGCAGCGCAATCAGGCCCTCAAAGACTTACAACGCTGGATTAAGGGCTATAAAGCGATCCTGCAGGCAGCCCTGGAAGATGACCCTCAATTACTGGAAATAGTAGGTATACTGGTGAAGGCTTAATACCCCATAACTTTATGATCTTTTAATTCATGAATTTAGCCAGCCATTGTAGGATTTGTGAAAACCAGTTATATGATATAGAAGTTGGCACAAGATGTAGCTTAACTAATGATAGACCTTCCTTTAGAGAAAAGTGCTCTGAAATCAGATTGGAAAAGAAGTATGAAAATATTATAAAGGAGGTAAATATAGAATATGAGTTAGTGCGAAGGACTAAACTTATATCATATGCAAATTTTGTGTTTTTCCTTTTAGTAAGTGTTCTTCTTATTTCAGCAGGCTATTTTTTTGGAAAATATGGCCTAGAAAAAGGTGTAATCTCAACAGTTCCTCTAATAATCATAGGTGCAGGTATTCTGGTTCTTCCCCTTGCTTCAGGTCCTTTAAATAAATACCGGCAAAGTATCGCGGTTGCCAAGAAGAAAAAAGAGGAGTTAGACAAGGTATTAGCCTTATACAATACTAAATATACAATAGAAGTTATTGTCAATAAGGATTTACACGGTAATAAGGAGATTGATACAAAACTAACGTTCTTGCGCAAATACTAACGGTAAATTGTCTACTAAATTAGCTATCCTACACCCTACATCTGGTAGGCTTTTCTCTTATCTTTGCAGCTATGGCACAATCAAGCGAAGAACTGAGAAAAGTATATGAGCTGCTCAAACTGGAGAAAGAAGCAGACCTGGAATATTACCGTCAAAAAGTACTGAACGCCTCGCTGGAACAGCGTAAGAAAGAAGGGCTGTGCTGGTATCCGGTTACGCTCACGAGCCAGCGCTATAGCATGGGTGAAAAACTCATCATCAAACTCAACCGCACTACTGAGATCAACCGCCCCCATGTATTTCAGTCGGGTAAGATTGTCAGCCTCTTTGCCAATACTAATGATAAAAAGCAGCCGCCCAGCGTTTCCGGAGTTGTGAACGACGTCCGCAGCAACCAAATGACCATTACCCTCAATGTGGACGAACTACCAGATTGGGTAGACTATGCAAATCTCGGTATTGATCTTCTGTTTGACGAAATGGCTTACCGGGAGATGAACAAAGCACTCAAGAAGGTAATGGATGCCAAAAATGATGGTGGTCGTCTGGCAGAGCTTAGAGAAATACTGCTGGGAAAACAGACCGCCGAATTTGATGAAAAGGAGGCTGAGAAGGTTCCCCGCTTAAATGACAGCCAGAATGAAGCCCTGCGCAGGGTAATGCGGGCCCGGGACGTAGCCATCATTCATGGCCCTCCAGGAACGGGGAAGACGACTACCATGGTGCAAGCTATCGTGCAGACCGTGAAGCAGGAAGAAAGAGTGCTGGTCTGTGCGCCCAGTAATGCCGCAGTAGATCTGCTCACCGAAAAGCTGAGCGAGGAAGGAATGAGGGTAGTACGGATTGGTCACCCCGCCAGGGTAACAGATGTTAACCTCAGCAAAACCCTGGATGCGCAGATTGCCAATCATGATTACTACAAAGAACTCAAAAACCTGCGGCGCAAAGCAGAAGAGTACCGTTCCTTAGGCTTTAAGTATAAACGAAAATACGGCAGAGCGGAGCGTGAGCAACGGCAACACCTGCTCAGAGAAGCTTCCCGTGCCAAAGAAGAAGCCGACCAACTGGAACACTATATTGTGGCAGATATCTTTACCAAAGCCGATGTGATCACCTCTACGCTGGTGGGAGCTTCAGGTCAGTTGGTCAAAGGCATGCGCTTTCGCACTGTTTTCATTGATGAAGCCGCCCAGGCACTGGAGGCAGCCAGCTGGATTCCTATCCTGAAAGCGGAACGTGTAATATTTGCCGGTGATCACTTTCAACTCCCTCCTACCGTCAAATCTTATGAAGCTGCCAAGCAGGGACTGGGAGAGACACTGATGGAGAAGTGCATCAAGCGGCAACAGGCGATGGGTAAGCCGGTAGATAGCATGCTGCAAACGCAATACCGCATGCATCAGCAGATCATGGACTTTTCGGGGCAGTATTTTTACAAAGGCGAGCTGAAAGCGGATGCCAGTGTCAAAGAAAGATTGCTTAGCCCGGATATTCCTCCTATCACTTTTATAGATACGGCAGGTTGTGGCTATACCGAAAAGGTAGATCCTGAAACACTCAGCACCTACAATGAAGAAGAGGCCCACCTGCTGCTCAAGCACCTGACTGATCTGGTGGAGCAGCTAGGAATAGAACGTATTAAGGAAGATGAGCTGATGATTGGGGTTATCGCTCCTTACCGTGCCCAGACCAAAACCCTTAACGAGCAGTTTGAATCTTTTGAACCCCTGAAAGACATCAGAGAGCACATCACCATTGATACGGTAGACGCTTTTCAGGGTAGAGAAAGAGATATCATTTACATCAGTCTGGTTCGCTCCAATACCAAAGGAGAGATTGGCTTCTTAGCGGATGAAAGGCGGATGAACGTAGCCATGACCAGGGCCAAGATGCGGCTGGTGATGATCGGCGACAGTGCTACGCTGGGCAGCAATTCATTCTACAGCGAAATTCTGGATTACATACAATCCATAGAGGCCTACCAGAGCGCCTTTGAGTTAATTTATTAAGATAGCAATCCAATTCTTATGAAGCTGTTCATCTCTGCACAGCAAGTGTACGCTTATGAACACCACTTCAAACAAAAATCCCCCTAAAAATGCGATTTAGGGGGATTTTGATAGTTGGCACGGCAGTTGGCTTTAATACTGTGAAACAACATTAACCTTTTAAAACAATATTAACCCAAAATTTGAATAGCCATGACAACTGTTATCAACATTAACCCAAATTTATTCATAGATATTGAAGGTGCTTTCATCACTACTTCTAAATCTACCAGTCCGGTAGCAGAGGTAAGCATGAAACGAGATGTAACCCCTTTTTCCCAACTCAAAGACGGTAAGTTTCGTCGCTTGTTCAACCGTCACAGCACTGCTTTCAGGCGTTAATTCACCTTTATTGTCAAAAGCTAGTGAATTTCAGGCAATTTTCCGAGTATTCTGGAAAATTGCCTGTTTATTTTTAACGCAGGGAGGAAATGATCATTCTGGGTACTCCTTCTGTCTCTAAAACCCGCTCAAACTGTTCCAGTTCAGCATTCAGTATTTGCTGATATGTGTCACGATGTACAGCAAGTTCTTTCTGAAGGTCTTCAAAACGTTCGTAACATCCGACCGTGGGCCTGGCATCCTGTGAGTGGATGACCGAATACAGATAGGCAAACTGATTATCCAGTTTCACTGGATAGTTGATAGGGTCCTGTGAGCTTTCGCTGCGGGTTTGAATCAGTTCTTCTTCCAGAGCATTCAGCCTTTGTATCAGCTGATCACAAGGTTTAAGCAGTTTTGTACCATAATCAGTTTTCTGACTGCGTTCGGTGATAAACCTGGCCTGTTCTTTCAATCCCCTGATGCTACGGATAAGGTCATGCACTGAGCTTAAGGTATCACGAACGGCAATGGCCAGGTCTAGCTGAGCCTGTAGGTCAGCGTCGGAGAATGTCCAGCGGGGGTCTTTACTGATCGTAAGTGGCTTTTCTATATTCTGCCGCCCATCACTTAAGCGAACAATGTACGTTCCGGGAGCGGCATTAGGTCCATCGGTATAACTCAGTGACATCACTGCTTCGTCTATGAGATCAGGCTTAGGATAGGTCAGGTCCCATACAAAACGATGAGCTCCTGCCTCAGCAGCTAGTGCATCCGGATCACCTTTGCTATTGTAGGAACGAATGATTTCTCCTTCGCTATTTAATATTTCCAGGCTCAGGCTGTCTACCTCGTTTTTCAGATGATAATGAATCACTGCACCATCTGGTTTATTCTGAGGCGCATTATCGCCCCTATAACCTCCCAGCTGCGTACGATAAGCATTGGCTGGCTGGTAAAGATGTATCTCTGCCTGTGCAATTTCAGGGTTCATCTGATGGAGAGGGGTTACATCATCCATAATCCAGAATGAGCGGCCCTGTGTGGCTACAACTAAGTCCTGATGATGCAGTTTGAGGTCAGTGATCGGCGTTTTGGGTAGGTTAAGTTGAAAGGGTTGCCACTGCTCTCCATCATTGAAAGAGATGTACATACCAAACTCAGTCCCTGCATACAATAAACCTTCTTTATCAGGATCTTCTCTTACCACCCGCACAAAATGATCTTCAGGAATTCCCTTGGTTAACTGCTGCCAGCTTTGCCCGTAATCTTTTGTCTGAAAAATGTAAGGACGAAAGTCGTTGTCCCGGTACTTATACACGGCTACTGTTGCTTTGCCTTCCTGATGCTGTGATAAATCTATGCTGTTGACTGTTCCATGCTCCGGCATGCCGGGAGGCGTAATATTAGTCCAGCTATCTCCCCCATCTTTAGACAGGTGAATTAATCCATCATCACTACCTGCCCACAATACTCCTTGCTGCAGTGATGACTCCTCCAGTGCGAAAATGGTACAGTACAGTTCTACTCCGGTATTATCATTTTGTATGGGTCCGCCGGGAATTTCAGCCAGGAACTCCTGATTGCTGGTGGTCAGGTCAGGGCTGATTACCTCCCAGCTTTGCCCTTCATCGGTAGATTTGTGGACGTAATTGGAGGCGTAGTAGATCACATCAGGATTATGCCTGGAAATAAAGATGGGCGCATTCCACTGAAAGCGATATTTTAAGTCTTTAGGAAGAATACCATCATTCAGATCAGGATAAACTTCCACACTTCTGATATGCCCCTTGCTACGGTCCAGGCGAGTCATGATGCCGATATAATTCCCCGCGTAAATGATGTTGTGATCATCAGGATGCACGGCAATGTGCCCGCTTTCTCCTCCACCTACACTCAGCCAATCCTGCAAGGGATCAAGATCACCCTGCCCCTGACTAGGCACTGAAATGGTAGTATTATCCTGTTGTGCGCCGTATACTCGGTAGGGAAACTGATTATCCACGGCAATTCTGTAAATTTCTGCAGTAGGCTGGTTGTATTGGGTTGACCAGCTTTTACCTCCGTTAAAACTGATGTTGGAACCTCCGTCATTGCTCTGAATCATAATCTCGGGATTATTGGGATTCAGCCACAATCCGTGATTATCCCCATGGGGAACTGGGATGCGCTCAAAGTTTTTCCCATCATTCAATGATTTATAAAAACCGGTGTTGAGCAGATAAAGGGTATGCTCCTGCTGCGGGTCAGCAAAAATACGAGAATAGTACCAGGCCCGCTGACGATATTCATGCTTACGGTTGATGCGCTCCCAGCTTTTGCCTCCATCTTCCGACATGTATAAACCTCCTTTGGTCTCATCCAATGCCTCCTGGATTACCCATACTCTTTTGGAGTTGAGTGGAGAAACAGCTATCCCTACCCGGCCAACTACCCCAGTAGGAAGTCCTCCCTCCAAGCGCTCCCAGCTATCACCACCATCGGTAGATTTGTACACGCCACCACCCTTTCCTCCGTCAATGATGGTCCAGGGCTTACGTTCTACCTGCCATGCACCTGCGTAGAGAACTCTGGGGTTATTAGGATCCATCACTAAATCAATGATTCCTGTACTATCATTAATGAACAAGACCTTTTCCCAACTTTCACCACCATTTCTGGAGCGAAACACCCCTCTTTCTGAGTTGGGCCCAAAGATATTTCCCAAAGCCGCAGCATATATCATGTCAGGGTCTTTAGGATGTATCTGGATTTCACCTATCTGCCCTGCTTCTTCCAGACCAGCAGCCTGCCAGGTACTTCCACCATCCACTGTTTTGTACACTCCTTTTCCGGCAGAGACATTTCCTCGTGGAGAAGCAGAGCCAGTACCTACATAAATAATATTATCATCTGTAGGAGCCACTTCCACAGATCCTATAGAACCCACAGGAATAAATCCATCAGAAATATTAGTCCAGTGCATTCCTCCATCCTCAGTTTTCCAGACTCCTCCACCGGTGGTTCCCATCAAAAAAGTCATGGGCTGGTCGGGAATACCAGTAACTGCTGTACAACGCCCACCCCTGAAAGGCCCTATCATACGATACTGTAAAGATTCAAATAAGGCAGAAGGAATCTCCGCACTTACATTTGTTTTTCTACTATTCTGTGCCCAGGTAGGTGTATGAAGAAGAATTAGACAAAGGCTGATTAAGGTTAAGTGGTAGTTTTGCTTCATATAGATAAGGATTAAAGTGTGCCCGCAATTTACAACTCTTGCGCTAAAAGCGTTGGACAGACTGTTTAATCTATGCAATTTTAGTAATTTCGCGATTTGAAAATTAAGCAGATGAAGAGAGAAGTCATTCAGCTAGAATCTTACAACTATGAATTGCCAGATGAACGCATAGCACGTTACCCTCTGGAGAAGCGTGATCAGGCTAAATTGTTACTCTATCAAAATGGCAGGATTCAGGATCGTACTTTTTATGAACTACCTGAATTGCTCCCCGAACAAAGCCATCTTTTTTTTAATGCTACCAAAGTCATCCCTGCGCGCTTATTTTTTCAGAAACCCACTACTTCTCAGGGAGAGGGCGCTCATATTGAAGTTTTTCTGCTCAATCCGATTGCTCCAAGTCATGTGATTGGTGAAGCGATGCTGGCTAAACAAAGTTGTAGCTGGCACTGTATGATCGGCAATAAAAAGAAGTGGAAATCAGCGCTTGTGCTGCAAAAATCTTTATTCATAAACAATCAGGAAATTACCCTTTCCGCTTCGCTGGAAAATACAGAACAACAGATTGTCAGCTTCAGTTGGGACCATCCTGATGTCGCTTTTGTAGATATCGTTGAAGCGGCTGGCCGCACTCCTCTCCCTCCTTACCTTAAACGAGAAGCTACTGATGAGGACAAACCCCGCTACCAAACGGTTTACTCAGCAAATGAAGGTGCGGTAGCCGCTCCTACCGCTGGCCTTCATTTTACGCCTGAAATACTTAAGGCACTTGAAACAAAAGGTATTCAACAAGACTATCTAACGCTGCATGTAAGTGCAGGTACTTTTCAGCCTATCAAGGCTCAGGATGTCACCCAGCATCCTATGCATTCCGAGCAGATGGTGATCACCAAAAAGCATGTTGAACAACTCCGAAAACATTCTAAAGGAAAAATTATCGCCGTTGGCACTACTTCTCTGCGCACGTTGGAAAGTCTTTACTGGTACGGTGTATTGCTCAGCAAAGACCCAAAAGCTGTATTTAAAATCCCCAAGTTGGTAGCTTACCAGGAAGATCTGCCAAACAAGCTTTCTCTACATGAATCTATGGAAAATGTACTCAGCTACTTGGAACAAAATCAACTGGAACAATTGATGGGTGAAACGGAAATCTTTATTTATCCCGGCTATCAGTTCAGAGTAGTTCAGGGACTCATCACCAATTTTCATTTACCCAAATCTACACTCATCCTTTTGATTGCAGCCTTCGTGGGAAACGACTGGAAGCGAATATATCATCATGCTTTAGAAAATAACTACCGTTTCCTCAGTTTTGGAGATTCTTCTCTTTTACTTCCATAATCTGGTAAGCTAATTTGGCAAGTCATTCATCGTCCAGGCATCAGCATTATTGCTTTTGAGGCGATTGTAATAGCTAATTATCAGGTACATATTTATTTCTTTATGTAGATTATTCAGGCCATTCCGCTGACGGAAAATTTCTACTTCTGACTCATAGTCTTCCATAATCGGAAGAATTTGCCGCTTAAAATTTCTCAACCGCTTTACTTTATTGTCTTTGTCTAAAAAATAGAATTCTTCAATAGTGTATTCGTCACTGGCATCAAAAACATCATACTCAAAGACACGTCTTAATAAGACTATTTCTCCATCAGCAATCACCTGAAAGAGCTTTTTCTCCATACGATCAAAGAAGCTATTGGAACGATAATCGTAGCAACGATATTCTCTGCTAAAATCACATTCATCAACTGTCTCAATTGATGCTATCATAGAAGCATGGTAAGTAAGCTGTCTACCGTCCTCCATGGTTACTACTGCTGAATTGATAAAAGAGTTGATATCCACTATACCACTGACTACATCCTGGCTATTTAGCTTTACCACTCCCTCATGTGGAGCCTGGGCAAATAATCCGTTGTGTAGTAATATTGACAAGGCAAAGAGCAACACATTTCTCATAATATGGTAAATTAAGGTAAATCTTACATCTGTATTCTATTACAATTATATGACTTTTCTTTAAAAAAAATAAACTATTTATATATTTTTTTACTGTTTTTGTCTATTTCAAAGCTTATTTAGCTTTTCAAAGAATTGATAGTTTCATTTTTTTATCATTACCTGTAGTATTTAGCACTTAAAGCGTACATGTATTAATTTTGCACTTAATGTATTTTAACCCATTCCGTTCATTCATTTCGCCTATTCATTTTCTCATGAACAGACTTATTTTGATCATCCAATGCTGCTTTGTAGCCATACTTTTTGCATGTGAGCACCAACC
This sequence comes from Catalinimonas locisalis, assembly GCF_038039535.1. Lineage (NCBI taxonomy): Bacteria > Pseudomonadati > Bacteroidota > Cytophagia > Cytophagales > Catalimonadaceae > Catalinimonas > Catalinimonas locisalis. Next base: position 37,275 of record NZ_JBBPHP010000009.1, read on the forward strand.
TAACGCCTCTTCCCACCAGGAAGTAGATGCTATTTTTTCTCGCTGGCATACTGCTGACGCTAATACTCCAGGATGTGCGCTGGCAGTAATTCATCAGGGAGAAATCATTTACAGTAAAGGCTATGGAATGGCTGACATAGAGCATAATGTCCCCATTACACCCCAATCTATTTTTTACATAGGTTCAGTATCCAAACAGTTTGTAGCAACTGCTTTACTATTGCTGGAAGAGGAAGGCAAACTGTCTTTAGAAGATGATATAAGGAAATATATTCCTGAGCTTCCGGATTATGGCCACACGATCAGATTACACCATCTCATTCATCATACCAGTGGACTGCGGGATAACCTTACGCTCTGGGAAATGAGTGGCAGGAGCATGATAGATGATATCCCCGAGGAAGAAATTTTTGAGTTGATCTGTCGTCAGCAGGGACTCAATTTTATTCCCGGAGAAGATTATGCGTACAGCAATACATGCTATTATCTAATGTCAATTGTAATTGAAAGGGTAAGTGGCCATTCGCTGAGAGATTTTGCACAAGAAAATATCTTTACTCCATTAGGCATGAAGCACTCTCAGTTTAATGATGATAATCAGCGCATCATTCCTCAGCGGGCATTTGGGTATACTCAGCTAGCGGAAGACAGTATTGGTAATCTTATCATGCGTTTTGATCTGGTTGGCTCCGGGGGACTTTACAGCAGTGTAGAAGATCTGTATTTGTGGGATCAGAACTTTTATCATAATCAGCTAGGCAAGCGGGGTCAGGCTCTTATTGATCAGTTACAAACCAATGGCAGGTATAATAATGGAGAAGAAGTTGACTATGCCTACGCTATGATCAACGGTGAGTATCGTGGTTTAAGAACGATTCATCATACCGGGTCTATGGGCGGCTACAGAGCGGTATATCTAAGATTTCCGGATGAGGAGTTTTCCATTATTATATTGGGTAATGTTGACAATTTGAATCCCCTGGTACGAGCATACGAAGTAGCTTCGGTTTACCTCAGGGATAAGTTAGGACCAGAGCCTCCTAAACCAGAAGAAAAGGCAAATGCCAGCGCTTCTACAAAGCAAGAAAACTATGAAGTGAGCATGCATCAATTTACCGGAAAATTTTACAGCCCTGAACTAAATGCCTATTATCAACTAAAATATGAGCCGGAAGAAGAAAAAATTTCCTTAACGGATCCTAAAGGAAATTCTACCATTATACGTATTACGAACAGAAATGAATTGAGTAATAGCACTTATGAAATTACTTTTGATAAGAACTTTCAAACTTTTAATATGAATTATGCCGGTATCCAAGGAATTATTTTTAATAAACTTGCTAATACAACTGCAAATGAATAAATTAAGAATAGCTTAATGTGATTTCATTAGTTAATTAATGAAATGATTCATTTCCTTATTCAAGTAAATACCTAAGTAACTTTTTAAGTATTGTTCTTTATTTTTCAACTGAAGATTGACGAAGAGCAGAGACAGCACTAAGCTGATTTTTCGGGATGGGCACTTTACGTGCCCTTTTTTTTATATCTCCCTTCTTCTATTCTAAATTTCACATCATTTTGTAAATTGTTGTTTCAATATCAACATTAACAAAAGCATAACCCATGGCAGAACGATCCGGAAAACCCGATAGCAGGATCATAGTAGGCTTTATCTTTGTCCTCATAGGCGCTTACTTATTACTTTATAACCTCAACCTGCTTCCCTTTTTCTTACCCAGCTATGTTCTCTCTTGGAAGACTCTCTTGATCGCCATTGGCTTGCTGCTTGTTGGAACAAGAGATAATAAAGGAGGAGGCATTACCCTGATTGTAGTGGGAGGAGTTTTTTTAGTTGCTGATATTCTGGACCTTACCATTGGTCAGCTTATCTCTGAAGTATGGCTATTCTGGCCGGCAATCTTCATCATTATTGGTTTGTCTTTACTACTGAGACGTTCGCGTGAAAAAAAAACTGAAAACGCCGATGGATTCAGAAGCTATGAATCTGATGAAGATTATTTTGAAGTATCAGCGGTATTGGGAGGCAACAAAAAAATAGCATACTCCAACAACTTTAGAGGAGCGAAAGTCACTTCAGTATTGGGAGGGACAGACCTTAATCTGCTAAATGCAAAACTTGCCCCCGGTCGTAATGAAATTGATGCTTTCATATTCATGGGTGGGGCTACCATTATTCTTCCCAATGACTGGAATGTTAAGCTGGATGTCACCCCCATTGCTGGAGGGGTTGATGATAAACGTACTTTCCCACAAACTTATATTCCTAATGCTGATACGGAAGTCATCGTTAAAGGAGTAGTGCTCTTTGGAGGGATTGAACTAAAAAGTTCATAAAGAAATAAAGCCAAAGCCTGCCTGCTAATAATCTGTAAAAGCAGGCTTTGGCTTGGCTTTTTCATAAAAGCGTCTTATTTCTCTGGTAAGGCTGGAGACTTCAATGAGGAAGCCATCGTGGCCATAATCCGAATCAATGACTGCTATTTGTGCATTGGCCACTCGCTCCGTAAGCAACTCCTGCTCGCTTACTGGAAACAATATATCGGTAGATACTCCTAGAAATAGCGATTGAGCTTTTACTTTTGCCAGCGCTTCTTCCATACTTCCCCGCTCTCGTGCAACATTATGCGAATCCATAGCTTTTGACAATAACCAGTAAGAAAAAGCATTAAACCGTCTGACAAGCTTATCTCCCTGATACCTCTGGTAAGAAGATGCTTTGTAATGATCAACTTTATCGTTAGTTGACTCACCTTGGGTTTTATGGTAAGTATTGTAATGGCGATAAGAAAGTAAAGCAATAGAACGGGCAGTAGCCATTCCTTTCATCCCCGCGCCTGCTTCATGATTAGGCCAAGTAGGATCTTGTTCAATTGCCATCCTTTGAGATTCGTTGAAGGCAATTCCCCAGGGGGAATGACGGGCATTAGAACACAACTGTACCAAATGTTCTATACGCTCTGGCTCCATGATCGCCCACTCCAATGCATGTTGGCCACCAAGAGAACCCCCGATAACCGTGTGGATTTTTTCTATGCCTAATGACTGCCTGAGCAAATCAAAAGCACGAACCATATCCCGGTTGGTAAGCAGAGGAAAGTCATGGTAAAAGGGTTTCTTGGTTTCAGGATTGACTGATAGTGGTCCGGTAGAACCGTAACATGACCCCAGCATATTGGCACAGATGATAAAGTATTTTTCAGGATCATAAAGCCGGCCTTTGCCGAACAGCCCTTCCCACCAATCCAGGAAATTAGAATTTGCTGTCAGGGCATGACAAACCCAAATCACATTGTCCTTAGCATCATTAAGCTGACCGAAAGTAGTATAATGAAGCTGAAAGCCGGGAAGCAATGCTCCCGACTCCAGCTTAAAGAGTTCATTAAAATAAAAATTATCTTCTCTTTGCATTGGCTTTTTATACCAGTACAGTATCTGATACTTGTTTAAATGCTTGCTTGAAATCGTCTTTAATATCATCAATGTGCTCAATACCTACTGATACCCGCAGCTGAGTAGGATGGACACCCGAATGCGCCTGTTCTTCCTCAGAAAGTTGTGAATGAGTTGTAGAAGCAGGGTGAATGATCAGGGTTTTAGCGTCCCCAACGTTAGCCAGATGGCTGACCAGTTTCATACTGTTTACAAATTTCTTGGCTTTTTCCAGATCACCTTTCAGTTTGAAAGTAAGTACACCTCCAAAACCACGCTTCAGGTATTTTTTAGCCAGCGCATGATATCTACTGGATTCCAGACCGGGATAGTTCACACTTTCTACTTCAGGATGCTGCTCTAACCATTTAGCCAATTCCAGGGCATTACTTACTGTTCTATCAACTCTTAGCGAAAGTGTTTCAAGACCCTGCAGCAATAAGAAAGAGTTGAACGGACTTAAAGCGGGACCAAAGTCCCGTAGTCCTTCTACCCTGGCACGAATTGCAAAAGCAATATTGGGTAAACCAAGAGGATTATTCTTTCCAAATACTTCGGAGAATACGATACCGTGGTAACCTTCGGATGGTTCAGAAAACTGAGGGAATTTTCCATTACCCCAATCATAATTACCAGAGTCTACAATGATGCCACCAATACTGGTACCGTGTCCGCCGATCCACTTAGTTGCAGAAGAAGTGACAATGGAGGCTCCATGCTCTATAGGACGGAAAAGATAACCTCCGGTACCAAAAGTATTATCCACTACCAAAGGAATATCATACTTTTGGGCCAGAGCTGCGAAGGCATCAAAGTCAGGAATGTTAAACTCAGGATTGCCAATGGTTTCCAGATAAATGGCTTTGGTTTTTTCATCTATCTGCTTTTCATAATTGGCAACATCTTCGCCCTGCACAAAGCGTACATTGATACCTACTCTTTTGAAAGCTATTTTGAACTGATTATAGGTACCTCCATACAGATAATTGGTTGAGACGATATTGTCTCCCACATCGCAGATATTATTCAGGGCGATAAACTGTGCAGCCTGTCCCGAAGCTACTGCCAATGCTGCTACCCCACCTTCCAGTGCGGCCATGCGCTGCTCAAACACATCGGTGGTAGGGTTCATGATACGGGTATAAATATTGCCAAACTCTTTAAGCGCAAAAAGATTAGCGCCGTGGTCGGCATCTTTAAAATTGTAAGAGGTAGTCTGATATACCGGTACAGCTCGGGAACCGGTAGTAGGATCAGGCTGCTGCCCAGCATGAAGCTGTAGGGTTTCAAATTTGTGTGTGTCTGCCATTTTTTGTTGGTTGTTTTTTGTAAGTAATAGGTTAAAAATAAGTTCATGAGGTACTACAATGACTTAACATGAGTACGTAATGCGAAAAGGCATAGTTCGTCCTGACAATATCAGTTGCAACAGCAACAATACATACCCCTATACATAGGCATAGTAAAATATGCACGAGATATGGGATTGGGCCTTCTTGAAAAAAAGATTTTTGTATTCATTTGACTCATTAATTTATATTCTCCCGACACTTGCCGAGATCAGGATTTAGCACCTTTCCTGTCGGAGGGAGGTTGCTAGCGCTTCGGTGAGCCTGTCTCTCCACGCTTCTGTATAAATCAACTACCTTAAAGAAAGGTATTCATTGACTTGCAGGCTACAATATTAGGAATCATTTTCAAAAGTTCCAAGCGTAGTTTTAGATACTTCATATCAGGTTGACAGAGAATAACTTAAGCATAAACTGGCATAAAACATAGGCAGGAGAAAACTTTGCGTATTCGTTTCTAAAAACTAACCCTTTAGCTACTGTCAACGTGATATAAGACAGTGCATTTCTTCACATCAGCCAATGTATTTCTAAGTAAATTACGCTGATAGGAAAACTATTTTTGGCTATTATAGAAGTAGGCATTGAAGAATTATTATGGGTCAACCTTTTAGGAGCAGGCAATAAGTATCGTCAAAAGCTGGGCTGGAATTACCATTTTTTTGCCATTCCTTTGCTACTTATTATAATATTAACATTTATCGTTTTTCACACCTTATACTGATTGTTGACTGCTCAAGCAGGAAGTACACTGCATCAAATAAAAAAACCGGCTTAAGGCCAGTTTTTTTTTAGCTTGTAATTTGCTTACTCAATCCTAAACACTGCCCTTACTTCTGCCTCTATCTCAATGGTCTGGAAATCAATATTAGGAGCTTGTGCACCTGCATCAGCAGACTCCATCATAGCCATATTTCGTGCTTTGTACATCACAGGAGGTTGATAACCATTATTAATTTCCTGGACTTCCAGCACCTCTCCCCTTCTTTCATCTATGCCTTCCAGCAGATAATCCGCTTTTTCTTTGGCATTGCGTAGTGCTTCTACTTTTAGCTCACGGCGATACTGCTCAATCTGGGAGTGAGAATATTCGGAGATATTAGCACTCTGTATTCCTTTGGGGTCCAGGTAGGCAAACAAGCGGTTGATCTTGTCCAGTTCAGAGAATTTGACGCGGTACTGCTTCTGTGCCAGAAAATCTTCCTTGTCTTTCTTCTTATTCCAGGGGTACCAATCACGATTGTAGCCATATACGTTTTCTATCTGAAAATCTTCTTCGGCCACTCCAATTTTACGAACGGCATTGTAAAGCTCTCGCTCAAGTTTATCAATGGAAACTTTGGTTTTATCCTCACCAATGTATTCTTTCATGGTGATAGAAAAATAGATTTCATCAGGAATAATCTCCTTTTTTGCGCTACCGTGTACTTCTATCTTCTTCACCGTCTCCTGCCTATCCTGGGCAAAACTTACTCCAGAAATCAGAAGACTCAAGATCAGGGTATTGATATATTTCAATTGTATCATCTTATTCGCTTTTAATTATTCAATCTAACTAACTATTTACTAACAAAATTTATGCTTCAACCTCTGAAAAGCTTACTTTAATTCTATTATAATACAAACGCGTTTTACCTTCAAAGCCCGAATCCGTGCCTATGATAAGCCAGGCCTCCCCCTTCTGATTAGTGGTGAACTCAAAACGCTGGTCTTCAGCATTACTTCTTCTGACCAAATCATACTGCTCGTCTTCCCTAGACGTTCCAATGTGGCCCAGTACCAGCACATCTGCTCCCCCTTCTGCCTGATTGCCTTTGTCAATATTCATTTGCCACATACCTTCTTCCTGAGAGGTCAGCGGTTCTTCTAAAGTAACTCCTGCTTTAAGGTAGACAGAACTTCCGGGGCTCCCTCCTATACCTGCAAAAGATTCCGGATAGTTGGAAGCAAACTCAACATAGAAGTTTACTTTATAACGTGTTAGCGTGTCCAGCCCCGTGATTTTACGCTTGATAAACATAAAAAGATCATCGCTGTGGTTGTTTCCCTCTATCATGAATGACTCTTTGGTTTGGTTTAAGGGAAAAGGTAAAGTAGTCCAGCTTGTATCAAGCTCATAAAAATCTTCTTCGCCCACTGGATAATCAGCAAAGCCTGCTGACCATTGCTGCACGCTTTCTTTAAAATCAAAACTGTATACCAGTTCATTTTCTTCAAGAATAGGCTCCTCATCACAGGCAAAAAGTACTGCTATGCTCAGCAGCATCAGTAGGTTGAAATATCTAATCATGGGTTAATATTGTTTACTCCCATGACACACGGCTTTACGACAAGGTTGGAATAAGAAAAGAAAAATCTGTATAAAATAAATACTCTGCTTACAGTATATTTAGCACTGCCCCAGAAGGTTTAATTTTTTATCAAAAGGTAATTAGAAAGATTATTCAAAATTCTACTGACTGTTTTTGAACTACAGGAACACATTTCTTCTTTCAATAAAGATTGAAATTTTTTAAGATTGCAGTCATTATATTACTGAACAAAATTGCGCGAACAACCAACCATGAGCAAGCCACATCAAGGTCCTAATCCACCCAACGAAGAGAAAGTAACGAAAATATCCTCTGCCCGCAAAATGTTGTTGGTTGTCATAGTGGTGGCGGTTGTCATCGGGGTCGCCTACTGGATTAATGATGAAGCCGGCGAATATACGTACGTACCTGACACTGATAGTACTGAAGAACCCGCTTTTGTCAAGGAAGGTGAGCTCGCTTTTCTGGAGCAGAATAGCGCAGATACGTTGGCACACATCGCCATAGAGGTAGCGGATGACGATGCCCAGAGAGCTCAGGGAATGATGTACCGCAGCAGCATGGACGAATCCACCGGTATGCTCTTTATTTTTGAGCAGGCTCGCCCTCAATCCTTCTGGATGAAGAATGTCAAAATTCCGCTGGATATCATGTATGTATCGGAAGATTCTACCATTTTTATGATTTATAAGTCAGTAATGCCCTATTCCGAAAAATCCATTCCCTCTGATGAGGAAGCTTTGTATGTGGTGGAAGTAAAAGGAGGCTTCAGCAATCGCAACAATATCCAAGAAGGAGACAAAATTGCTTTTGAATTGGATTAGGCTTCGCAGATATGTTAAGCAGAAAATATAGTCAAACTTCCTCAGCTTAATTTTATATCAATCCATAATTAAGGTTGGATGAGTGCACTACATTAGTGCATGTATTTTGAAGATAGCATCAGTTATTCATACTCCAACCTACGTGAGATTATTGTAAGTTTTTAGGTAATAAAAGTTTTTTTCACGATTTCTGCTAACTTAGCATCAATCTGATGGTTGAATAAATAACCAAGACATTATTTAATCAGTACTAGTGAAGCAGGAAGAACTTGTAGAACAACTTCGGAAAAAAGACAAAGCAGCTTTGTCTTATCTGTACGATCATTATGCTGATGCTATCTATGGGGTAATTCAGCGGATTGTCGTACAAACCGATGTAGCGGAAGAAGTACTGCAAGATGCTTTTATGCGCTACTGGGAAAAAATTGATCAATTTGATTCCAGCAAAGGAAGATTATTTACCTGGATGTTGCGCATTGCCCGTAATCTCGCACTGGATAAGCTGCGCTCCAAAGGAATGAAGCAACACAGTAAATCCGATAGCATCTCCGATAACGTAAGTATCCTTGACAGCAAACTACATACGGAAACCGTTACCGATCCAATAGGCCTTGAAAATGCCCTTAAAGACCTGAATGAAGATCAACGCTTTGTAGTGGAGAAGCTGTATTTTCGTGGTTATACCCAATCAGAACTGGCAAAAGAGTATAACATTCCTCTGGGAACGGTGAAAACCCGCTTGAGGGCGGCTATGGTCAGGCTTAGAAAATTAATTGTGCCATGAATATTAATGAATGGATAAATTCGGGGATTATTGAGTCCTATGTACTGGGCGACCTGAGTGAGCAGGAGATGCGCGAAGTGGAAGATATGGCGCAACGTTATCCCGATGTACAAAAAGAGCTGGAACAAACTGAGGAGACCCTGGAAGGTCTTGCCATGAAGGCTGGTCTGAAGCCTCGTATTGAGATTAAATCACAAATACTGCAAAAGGTTGAGAGTAAGGTAACTGATCAAAAATCAGGTATAGAAAAAGATTACCCTGTTCAGGAAAAGACACATACGCTACAATCCGAACCTTCACGGGGGATTAAGCTATGGCAATACTGGTCAGCGGCTGCCTCAATCTTATTGGTATTGGCTACTGTACTGGCTATTTACTACCATCAGCAGTGGCAGGTTACTGAGTCAGAATTAGAAAACTACCTTACTGAAAACCAAAACCTTACCCAGGAATATCAGGCTTTGCGTAGTGATTTTGAACAGCTTCAGGAGCAGCAGGGAATAATGACTAACCCTAGTTTTACGCAAGTCAGACTGAATGGGACAGAAAGTTTTCCATCAGCCTATGCAGTGGTATACTGGAATTCTGAATCAGAAAATGTTTATCTGAATCCGGCGGGTTTACCTGCCCCTGAAAGCGGCAAGCAGTACCAGCTCTGGGCAATCGTAGATGGTCAACCTCAGAGTGCAGGTATCTTTGATTTGCAAAACCAATTAGTTGATATGCAACAGATCGGAAATGCCTCTGCTTTTGCCATCACCTTAGAACCGGAAGGCGGTAGTGAAAACCCTACCCTGGAAGCCATGTATGTGCTGGGTGAAGTATAGAATTTGATATTCAAGTAAAATAAATACAAAAGCCAGGAAGTATTCTCCTGGCTTTTTTCTTAAGTAGCTTTGATATCCATGTTTTCAGGGTCCCAATGAATCATCTTCTTTTCATAATGGCTGATATTGGCTGCCAGGGCCGGACCAGCAGCTCTAAGTCCGAAGACCGGATCTTCTACCGTAGCTTTCTCCCCTTTGCGCATGGTCTGAAACAGGTTTGCAAAATGATCCTGCCTCATGCCCTCATAGCCATAGGATTCTGGTACTGTATAGGTCATTTCTTTAGGCTCCTGCATTTCGGGACGGATATTATCATACTCTTTTTCGTACCATTCTTTAAATTCTCTCTGTGTCTCCTCAGAGAATGAACCAATGCTCATACCGGGAGCTTTGGGCAACTTTCTACGCCTCACGGTAACGGCATCCCAGTCCAGTTCCATCTCCCCTTCTGAGCCTACCATTCGGATTCCGCTTCTTCCTCCTGAGCCATCAGCAAAATTTACGCGCAGGGAAAAATTAAAGGCCGGATGGTGTTGCGTTTCAGCATAATCAAACACACCCAGCATCATGTCAGCTACATCACGTTCATCATCCCAATAGCGTAGGCCTCCTGTCGCCATCACCCTTTCTGGTCCGTGCGAGCCGGTGATGAAATGCAGCATAGAAAAAAGGTGGACGAATAAGTCACCTGGAATACCGGTGCCATAGTCCTGATAATTTCTCCAGCGGAAAAAACGCTTAGCATCAAAAGGACGATCTGGTGCATCGCCCAGAAACTGTTCCCAGGCAATGGCCTCTCTTTCTAGATTGGGTGGTATGGAATACTGCCAGGCACCGATTGCGCTATGACGATCAAAATAGGCTTCAGCAAAATTAAACTTTCCAATTTCACCAGCCTGATAAAGCTCTTTCGCCTTTTCATAAGTCAATGAGCTTACAAACTGACTACCTACCTGAAAAGGCACTTTGCTTTCATTATACACCTTAATCAGTTCGTGGCCCTCGGGAATATGCTGCACCATCGGTTTTTCGCAATAAACAGCTTTTCCTTTTTGCATTGCCTCTATAGCGATCGTTTTATGCCAATGATCAGGAGTGGCAATGATCACTGCATCTACATCTTTATTGTCCAGAATTTCTTTATAGTTACGGGTAGTTTTCACTCCCTGCCCGAATACTTCTTTGGAATGGATGAGGCGATCATCGTAGCAATCGCAGGTGGCAATCAATTCGGCGCCTTCTCCACAGTTTAGCGCTGCGTGAGTATCTCCAAAGCCCATTCCCCCTACTCCAATGGTGGCTATGTTGATTCGGTCATTGGCAGCTACTTTATTTTTCTTTTTCAGAATATGGAATGCCTCTCTGGGTTGCTGAGCCGCCAGGGCGGGAACACTGGCTAAGCTTGCTGCCGATACGCCCAGCTTTTTGATAAAGCTTCTTCGGTTGTTGCTGTGTTTACTCATGGATTAAATGATTGATGATTTTTTGAAAAATGATATTTGAGACTACTATTCAATTTTTTCCTTAAACTTTTTGTCTTTGTCGCTGGAAAGGAAATCCGCGCTTTCAGAGATTCCTCTACTACCCGACGCCATCAGCACATCATCATCTAGCTTTTTGATAGGAGTATAGCAGGATGCTGGTTCATCTTTGTAAGGTTTGTTGGTGAGCAGGTTGTACACCGAAATTAAAGACCAGCGGGAATTGTCACTATCATTACTATCAGACCGGTGAAGCAGATTGCAGTGGAAAAATAAGGCATCTCCTGCTTCCAGTTCCACATAGACCAGTTCGTGTTGCTTGATCGCCTCCTCTACCTTTTCCATCCTGGCACCTACCTGTTCTCCGGCCATATTGTGTTCCACTCTGCCCATTTTATGCGAGCCTTTGAGTACCTGTAAACAGCCGTTTTCACGGTTAGCTTTGGTCAGTGCCAGCATAATACTGACCATATCAGGGTATAAAAAACCATTGTTGTACCAGTAACCATAATCCTGGTGCCATTCCCAGGCCCCACCCTTCTTAGGTTCTTTCTGCATCAGTTTGGAATGATAATGTCCAACCTTTCCGCCCAAGATCATTTCAGCAGCATTGACCATCCGCGCCGAACGGCTGTAGATGCCATACACATCATCCTGCGGAGTATACCAAAGCGCCAGCTTGGTGCGTAGCCCTTTACTGTCATTGAAATCAAAAGATTTTTCTTTGATCACCTGATCCTGCACCGAGGTTTGATAAATAAGATCAACTTCATCCGGTAGAAAAAAATTACGAATAATCACGTAGCCATCCCGCTCAAAATCAGCCAGATGTTTAGGAGTGAATGATGGATATTTTTTCATGGTTATATGTTCAATTTATAGAGTTTAACTGAATAGAATACGCTCCAGAAATATTGTTGGATTAGAGCTTTATCACCTAAATCAGACAATCAATCTATAATCTTTAATTTTCAATTTACATTTCCCTCTCAATGATTTTTCCACTGGCTTTTACTTTCAGAATTGCCTTTTTGCGTCCATCAGGCAGATGTTCTTCCTTGATCAGCCAATGATCTGCATCATATTCTTTAGCTCCCAAAGCTTTATGTGTTTTTTCACTTCCCCTCCAAAGCGGTAAGTTCACCGGCTCCCATTTTTTGGATTGGGCAGAAGCATAGCTGGCATCCATAATGGCATTGACGATGTAGGCATCATAAAAAGTTTCCATTGGGCTTTGCTGATTATCAAGTGCATTCAACATGTCGGTAAACATATTGTCGTAGCCCAACGCATGGATTTCATCACCCACTGGCGAAAGCCAGCCTGTTTCCTGCTCTGCTTTTTCCGCTACGTAGCCCTGCATGCCTACTGCTGTAAACATATTGTAGCCGGTGTTCAGAAAGTGATCCAGCCGAATGGTGCCTTCTGTACCCGACACTTCATCCCGTAAATCCATACCTCCCCTGAAAGCCCAGCTTACCTCAAACTGCGTAACCGCTCCGGTTTCATAGCGTACCAGTCCTACTGCATGATCTTCCGCCTGTATGGGTTTTACCAGTGTATCCGCCCAGCACATTACTTCAACGGGTTTTACATCTTTGCCAACAAAATTTCTTCCTATCTCTATACAGTGGCAACCCATGTCAATGATGGCCCCACCTCCTGATTTTTCACTCTCCCAGAACCAGTCGGAATGAGGGCCGGGGTGCGCTTCGCGGGAGCGGGTCCAGAGGATTTGTCCCAATGCCCCCCTTTTTACTGCCTCCAGGGCATCCAGTGTTTTGGATGTGTACACCAGATCTTCCAGATAACCGTGAAAGACGCCTGCTTTTTCTACCGCTTCCAGTATTTCTAACGCCTCCTGCCCATTCATGGCCAGTGGCTTGGTACAGAGCACGGATTTGCCCGCTTCTACGGCAGCCATAATGGCTTCTTTGTGCAAATGATTGGGCAGGGCCACAATGACCACGTCCGTCTTATCATCCTGTGCCGCCTTCTTCAGGTCGGTATAGGTACGGGGAACATTCCATTGCTGAGCGAATTTTTTACCTCTTTCTTCAGAACGGGAATAAACAGCTCCGATACTGTCCCGGCGACGATGGCCCAACAGTGTCATGGCGTAGAAGGAGCCAATCAGGCCGGTGCCCAGCATACATATTTGATGACTATTGTGTTGCATTAGTATTAGTTTAGGCTTTCTTCCTTTAAAATTTGAAAATATTTATGCATAAAACTCATACGTTTTTAACATTTATCATAAATTTATTCTCAAATGCAGATAAATTAGTATTATGAAGCCTATCTTGGAAAAGCTTACGCCTGAACCCGAATGTTCATTTGTCTTACAAAAGGACTCTTTTCCCTATTACCCCACACCCTGGCATTATCATCCGGAATATGAGCTGGTACTGGTATTAAAGAGCAGTGGAAAGAAGATTATTGGAGACCATATTTCCTACTTTTCTGAGGGTGACCTAACACTGATGGGGCCCAATCTGCCCCACGTTTATGACAACGACCCTGCCTATTATGAAGCAAGTTCTCAGCTTAAAGCAGAAGCCATTGTAATACATTTTGCCGAAGACTTTCTGGGTAAACACTTTTTCAATTTGCCTGAAATGGCGAAAGTAAAAAAGCTGCTAAATGCCTCCCGGAGAGGATTACAGATAGAAGGTAAATTGAAGAAAGAGATAGCAAAACGTATGGGAGAAATGCTTCATTATTCGCCAGCACTACGTCTGACCGAACTGCTGAGCATATTGGTGGCCTTATCCCATGACGAATCACTTGTACCTCTAGCAAGTGCGGGCTTCGTTCAGCATTATGGAAATGCTAATGCCGAGCGTCTGGACCCTGTGCTCGCCTATATGATGCAGCACTTTACAGAAGATATTTCGCTGGAAGAAGTTGCAGCCCTGGCAAATATGTCTCCCCAGTCTTTCTGCCGTTTTTTTAAACACTGCACCCGCAAAACTTTTCTAGCTTTTCTAAACGAGTTGAGAGTGGGCTATGCCTGCCGTCTGATCAGTGACAACCGTTACAATATCTCTGAAGTCTGTTACAAAAGTGGATTCAACAATCTATCCAACTTCAACCGCCAGTTCAAGCGGGTGACGTACAAAACCCCTTCGGAGTATAAGCGGGAGTATGTTTAGGAGAGATGGGTGACCTCAGAATAGATAAAGTCATCTGTAATTTTTAATGCTTCTGCTGCTTCTTTTCTTTCTACAGTTTTACCCGCATGAATAGCTTTATTTCTCAATTTTGCCAGCCCACTTAAACTATAGTTTTTAGTAAATAACCCTAGAGTAGAAGCTAAATTATACTTACTCATTAACCCATTACAATTCTCAACTTTCTTTTTCAGACTATTACTGCTACATATTTTGATATGATCATCAAGTTTAAAAGTAGATAGCACTTCCGATGCAGTTGCACATTCAAACACGGTAGAGCGATATTTTTGATGATAAAATAGTTTTCTTGCTTCATTAAGTAATTTATATGCAAGAGGTATTTTCCAATCTTTACTTCTATGGAAATTCGTAATTGTTCTCTCCATATCTGAGTAGCTTACTTCGGTTTCTATTTCTTTATTGTCTAGATCATTTTGACTAAGCATATGGGGGGGGGTCATTATTACAATTTGATCTTTCATCCTAGCATTTTGAAAACTTACTATATTAAGACTTTCATTAATACGACGAACCAATGGTTGTTTGGAAATAACTCTAAGATAGTCTAGGAAAACTTCAACCGCATGTGAAATATCTTTTTGTTTATTCTTTAAATGCTCATATGTTTGATTTTCATTTATTGGGCATATCAAAATAGCTGTATTGATACAAGTAGCTTTTTCATTTTTTGAATTGATCCCAAAGACTACTCCCCATTTAAAAAGGTCTTGATATCCATTAGGAATAGAGGCTGGAGCAATTAATTCCTTTTGAGCACTATTTTCATGCGTAAGCAAAGGGTATATGCGAGGAAACTCAATCTTAGCAAGAATATTATGTATCCGAATATCAAAGCTGCCACCCAAAACTTCTTCCTTACAGAGTAATCCAACTCCAAAATCAATTTCATAGCAAACAAACTCATCCATCCCCTAAAATAAAAAGACCTATAAGATTAAGCGATAAGAGAAGGAAAATATATACTCAATCATGCAAGCTTCTTCACCCTTTTCTCCTTCAGGTTAAAGTAGTATAGCAGAGCCACGAGCAGGCTTAGTCCGGCACAGCTCCACCAAAGTATGCCAAAGCCATAGCCATCAATCACCCGCGTCCCCAAATAAGGGGCTAGCATGAAAGCACTTGCCCAGGAGAGGGAATGCAGTCCTATAAATGCTCCTCTTCTGCCTTCACCTGCCCGGCGTATCACATAGGTCACCATAAAAGGCATGGCCATGATTTCGGCAAAACTCAGCAAAAACATTGCAACTACTAGTAATGAGAGTCCGGTACTAAAGTTCAAAAGGGCATAAGACAAACCGCAAAGCAGTGTACCAATAATGATCATTTTCATCACCCGTACTCTGGGCTCCAGATAATTTACCAGCACCATTTCAAAAAGAAACACTACCAGCCCATTAAGCCCCAGCAGCAGCCCTATGGTACCTTCTGACAACTGGTGCACCTCCCGATAGTAGATCGGCAAAGTGTTGAACAACTGAAAAAACACAACGGCAAAAGCTGTAGTGAGCAACACAAATAAAATAAAGGTACCATCCCGATAAGGGGAGCCGGTTTTGAGGACTGTTTTGACCGGAGCGGGTGCGACAGCCCTGGGTGACCTTTTTCTAAAATAGAGGTAGAAGAAAATACCCGCGGAAATACAGGTAAGACCATCGGCATAAAACAATAATTCGTAGGAACGAGAAGCCAGTAAACCACCTAGCGCGGGACCGACAGAAAAGCCCAGATTGATCGCCATACGGTTTAGCGAAAAAGAACGGGTGACATTTTCAGGTTTTGAATAAGCTGCTACCGAAGCCGTATTGGCAGGACGCAGACATTCTACAATCATACTGGTCAAAAAAAGGGCGGGCAGCAAATATTCATATTGGGTTATTTTTGGAAGCAGCAGAAACAATAACCCTCCCAGGGTAAGGCTTAAAAACTGTACCCAGAAATTGCTGATCTTATCCGACAACCAACCTCCCAGTATAGAACCCGCCATAGCTCCCAGACCATACATGGCAAGCATAATTCCTGCTTCTTTTATACCGAAGCCCAGCGCATTGGTGAGATAAATACTCAGAAAGGGTAAAACCATAGAGCCCGCCCGGTTGATGAGCATTACCACGGCCAGCATCCAGGCCGCTTCCGACAGCCCGGCATAAGCATTTCGGTATAAAGTGAGTATTTTGAGCAAAGCTTTTGGGATAAGAAATATTGCTTACGGCAATTTTTACGAAAGTGTTGCTTATTCAAAATAGAATCAGCAAAAATTATTTACTGCGAATCAAAATTTGATTAGTATGTACCCATCTTCTGAATTTTCTAAATCCTAAAAACCCGGGCTTTTCTGCAAACAAACCTTCAAACCGAACAGTTAATCGCATGGTTTGAGAATACACACTTTATGATTGTAAATCCTACGTCCCAGGGTTGGGAAATAATTTTTCAGCGAGCGCATGCATTACTGGCTGCCAAGCTTGCTTATTACATGGATGAAAAGCTGCGCACACCAGAAGCTATCTGGCTGGAAATGCTCACCAGCATAGCCGAGCACGATGACGGACAATCAGGCTGGAAAGGAAAAAATCACTTGACCAAAGCCAATGCTCCCAAAGACATTACGGAACAAAAATACAATCTGGAACAAGCATACAGAGTCGTTTCTGAGTCTGCACATAAATCACGGTGGATTGCACTGATGGCATCTCTGCACGCCTATCACCTGCATCAGCCATTCTCAGGAGATACTCAGGAAGTGGATAAATTTCTAAAAGAGCAAATCAACTATCAGAAAGAGCTCCGCAAATCACTTGAGATCTCAGTAGAAGAAAGTGAAACCGCCTATACCATCATGCGCTGGTGTGACGAATGTTCTCTGATACTTTGTAAATCTCAGATTCCCCCTCAGGGCAAAAAGCTGGAAGTGGGTATGCTACCATACGGCACTCCAAGATTTATTCATCAACAGGATGATCAGGTAAGCATTAGCCCATGGCCCTTTGGCAAAAAGGAGTTTGAAATCTCGGTAGAATATTACTGTGTGGAACAACTTGCCTTTGATCATGACGAAGCGTTACGAAAGCACCTCAAAAATCAGTCACCAAAAGTACGCGGCTGGCATTTTGTAAAACACACCTAAATTATACCAAGGCCTCATACAATATTTCAGCAGTATGTTTGGCAATACGCCCCGTTCCATCTTTGATCTGGTGACGGCAACTTGTACCGGGAGCGGCAATGATTACTTCTTCCGGCTGCTTTCGCACTGTTGGGAAAAGTACCAATTCTCCAATCTGCATTGAAACATCAAAATGTTCTTTCTCATACCCAAAAGAACCCGCCATTCCACAGCATCCGGAAGGGATCATATGCATTTCGTAATTTTCCGGAAGACTTAGCATTTTCTTGGTAGGTACAAGAGATGAAAGAGCTTTCTGATGGCAGTGCCCATGCAGTTTGATGACCTTTTTCTCCTTGGTAAAAGCTTCTTTGGTAATGTTTCTCTTATCTATCTCACGAGCTATAAACTCATCAAAAAGGTAAGTATGAGCAGCAATGTTTTGGGCATCTTCTTGTTCTGTCCCGCGAGTTAGGTCAATATATTCATCCCTGAGCGTTAAAATAGCAGATGGCTCAATACCAATAATAGGTGTCTGTTCACTAACTATATCCTTCAGATAATTGATATTTTTCTGAGCAATTGCTTTTGCTTTACGCAGCATTCCTTTGGAAAGATACGTTCTGCCGCTTTCCTCATGCTTAGGGATTTCAACCTCATAGCCTAGTTTCTCTAAAAGTAAAATAGCTTTTATTCCGATTTCAGTATCATTATAGTTGGTAAACTCATCGCAGAACAAATACACTTTGCCTTTACCAACTTGCTGTTTTACCGGCAATTCTGAATATTCATCCCCCACAGGGGTAGTAGAAGGAGCAGAAAATCCACTCAAAGCAACTTTATTACCCTGCTTATGCTTTTGATACCATTTGCGCAAAGTGGTTTTGTGCAAGTGCGGCATAGACCGTCCCGGTGCGAAACCAGTAACTTTCTTCATTATGCCTGATGTAAGCGAGTTCTTCACTGACCAATTGTAAAGGCCGGGGGTCAAAGCAGCAATTGAAGTGAGCCTGGTAAAATTGCTGATGATACGATTCCGAAAGCCCACACCATTGGCATCATAATAATGCTGCAAAAACTCGGCTTTCAGTTTGCCTACATCCACATTAGAGGGGCACTCAGACTTGCAGCCTTTACAGGACAGGCACAAGTCCATCACTTCTTTGATTTCCTCATGAGCAAAGCGGTTGGGCTGATCAGAATTGGTCAGAAAATGCCGTAGAATATTGGCTCTGGCCCGGGTAGTATCTTTTTCGTTGCGGGTAGCCATATAGCTGGGGCACATAGTACCACCAGAAATATGCGTCTTACGGCAGTCACCAGAGCCATTACATTGCTCTGCTGCTCTCAACACCCCCAGATTCTGACTAAAGTCAAAAATAGTATCAATATCTGGAGTTGGATGATCAGGCATGTATCGCAAATACTCATTCATGGGAGGTGCATCCACAATTTTTCCGGGATTAAAAATATTCTTTGGGTCCCAGGTATGCTTCACCTCTTTGATCAGCTCATAGTTTTTATCACCGATCATAAAGCGGATAAACTCTGCTCTCAACCTTCCGTCACCATGCTCACCACTGAGTGAGCCACGGTACTTTTTCACCAGTTGAGCAATTTCCTGCGCTATGGTGCGAAACATCTCATTTCCCGGCTGGGTCTTGAGATTAAGGATGGGTCTGAGGTGCAATTCGCCATCACCGGCGTGCGCGTAGTGCACGCAGGATAGACCGTATTTTTTGAGGGTGAGATTAAACTCAGCAATATATTCGGGAAGATCATTCACTGCAACCGCAGTATCTTCTATCACTGGTTGCGCTTTGGCATCTCCCGGAACATTACCCAGGAGACCAAGACCCGCTTTTCGCACGTTCCAGGCGTCTCGGCTATCCTGATTGTAAAGTACTGGAAAATGATAGCCCAGGTCATTTGACTGCATCTCTTTGTACATGGCCTCAATAGCAGCATCTACTTCTTCTCTTGTCTCGCGGGCAAACTCAATCATGAGCACCGCTTTGGGAGAACCTTCAATGAAAGAGGCGTACTTGCGGTACTCAAGGTTGGCACGGGTACGCTCAATGATATGGTCATCCATCAACTCGGAGGCTCCAGCACCATGTTTCATGGCGATGATGTTGGCACGCAATGAGTCTTCAATGGTTTTAAAATGAGGACAGGCTACTCCTACCTCTTTGGGAGGCAAGGGCAGGCAGTTCAATTTAATCTCAGTAATGAATGCCAGAGAGCCTTCAGAGCCGCAGATCAGCTTACACATATTGAAAGCTTCACCACCTTCTGTAAAAATCTCACTGTCCATCAGCACATCAATCGCATAACCCGTATTGCGGCGGCGTTTGATTTCCTTCTTGGGAAACTGTGCCCTAATCTCTTCCTGCACTGCTTTGTCAGACAGGCGATCACGGATCGTTCGGTAAATTTTGACTTCCAATTCACTGACAGCCGTTTCTCCGCTGCACTTCTTCTCAAACTCTTCAGGAGTAAGTGCTTTGAAGATAGTTTTGTTACCATCACTTAAGATAGCTTTCACCTCCAGAGTATGTTCGCGGGTGGTTTGATAGATCGGAGAATGTAGTCCGCAAGAATTGTTACCTACCATCCCTCCTATCATCGCGCGATTGGCGGTAGAAGTCTCCGGACCAAAGTAAAGTCCGTGTTCTTTAAGATAGTAATTAAGATCATCCCGAATGACACCTGGTTGTACTCTCGCCCAGCTTTCTTCTTCGTTTATTTCCAGTATATGGGTAAATGTCTGAGAGATATCTACTACGATACCATTACCTACAACCTGCCCCGCCAGCGAAGTTCCGGCAGCCCGGGGGATCAGCGATACTCCGTTTTGATCAGCAAATTTGATCAGTTTAATGATGTCTTCCTCTGTCTCGGGAATGGCTACTGCTAGAGGCATTTCCTGGTAAGCAGACGCGTCCGTAGCATACAGGGTACGCATCATATGATCGTAATGTAATTTTCCTTCTAGAGTGCTTGCTAGTTGTGTGAGCTGCTGATTATCCATAATCTTCTTTTCAGTCGTCTTGCTGCTGTAAATGTAATACAAAATAGATGACTGTTAAGTTTTTGGGCTGGGTAATGTTGATAAACATCCGCTTCATTTTATCCAGAAATGGTTTCTGATTATTGATTTACTCGCCCTTATTTCTACTAAGCCGTTTACTTACAGTTTACAATTCGTTACCCTTCTTTACCCCACTGTACCAAAAATGCCCCGGCAATCAAGAGTAGTACTCCGATGATTTTTCTCAGATTAATAAGCTGTACGTCAAAACCCATCCAGCCATAATGGTCTACGATGACTGAGAAAATGAGCTGACTGGCAATGATAAGTCCGAATAGTTTGGTAGGGCCAATTATCGGTGCGATAAAGATAACTGAGGTAATGAAAAAAGCACCTAATATACCTCCCAGCCACATCCACCAGCGGGTACGCATGATATGTTCAGCGTTAAGCAAAGAGGGATCTGTGCCGACAATGAGATTGAGTAGGAATAAAGAAAGTGCTCCGGTAGAAAATGAAATCAGGGCAGCTAAAAAAGGACTTCCCAATACCGCTCTGAGCTGAGTGTTGGCACCGGACTGAATGACTACTCCCATGCCTACCAGCAGAGGAATCACTAAAAGTAAGTTTCGCATAAAAATATCAGGCTGATAAAAGAGCAAATATAGCCCAATCAAGCTGATATTAAAAAGTGCTTACTTACCTATCTTCCTGCTTGCTGCTGTTGGCGGTTGGCTACCTGATTAATCAACATACGCAACGCTTCCATTCGCTTGGCAGGATATAAAAAAGTAGCATAATCCAGATATTGTGTGGCCTGTTTTAAGTTTTGCTGATTATAGTAATCCACTGCCTCATTATAATAGTTGAGTGCCGCCAGTTGCTTCAACTCTATTTCTTCATCAATCACAAAATTGTAAGAATACTGATCTTCCTCTTCAGCACGTATGTCCTCAGCATACATCTTCATCATTTCCTGTACTCGCTTCGGATCTTCTACATAGCCACTCCTTGCGTCTGTGCTTTCCAGCAATACCGGACCACTTTCATCTCTGGGCTGTACCATTAAGTAAACATGGTAGGGTAATTCTTTGATCACATAGTCAACTTCAAGCGCATCCAAGATAAGTGCATAAAAAGCGCTACCAGTAATACAATCGTATTGGCCTTTGTCCAGAAGGTCGTAGAGGCTTGCGTGTTCGCTATATCGTTTCATATAGCGATTATGAATTCTATAAAAAGCGTAATGAAGAAACTGCTTTTCAGAATGATAACGGGCTTTTCTCTCGGCTAGCTTTTGGGTAAACTTTTCTATGTCTTCCAGATATTTTTTCAGTTGTTCTTCTGAAAGTTGAGGATCAACGCCAAAAAAAAGGGAAAACTGTTCCTGAGAGATCAATGTCTTCTGCTTTTGCAATGTATCTTCCAGAGGCTGAGGCATAGCACTCACGTCCAAAGTAAAACTTTGGAAAATACTGATACTAATTACTAAGCATGTACTGATTAAAAGTTTTGAATAACGAATAAAAAAAATCTCCATAATGGCACCCCTCCTTTCTTGTAATTTCACCTGATTGTTAAGTCAACTAATATACATACTTTCTTAACAATTTGTTAACATTAAATTAACATTGGGGCAATAATTTACCAACACATGTAATAGATATGTGTTCGGAAAAGAGCGATTTATATGCTAAAAAGGACGAAAAATGAATGTTAAGGAGGAAAATTGAGCATTTCTACATAGTTGTTCGTAGAAATCGGAAGGTTAAATTAATGTTAAGGATGTAATAAATTGCCCCAAACTATAGTGGATAGTCTTCGGCCATCAGGCTTCCACCACAATGGTCTCAGTAATCTTATCGTGAGTGGTCTGGCGGTTACGATCCCAAAAGTACTGAAAGAAACCCAGACCGATTAGGGAACCGGAAGCCGTATAACCCATAACCCTCTCCAGGCTTCCCCATAAGGAAATCTTTTTGCCATTAAGCTTTACCACCCTGATCCGGAGAAAGCGTTTGGCTGGTGTCTGCCCCTGCCATCGCCAGGTGAAAAAAGTAAAATATACAAAGGCACCGAAGAAGCTTACCACCAACCCGAGTGCATCATTCATGTCACTAAGCGGACGAGTCATCCAGGAGAGATTGTTCACAAAAGATGCTTTTGCTGCCTGATAGGTGTCTTCAGAGATGAAACTTAACAGAAATGAAAACAAAATAATAGCAGCAATTACTAACGGGGCATAAATAATTACATATAAATAGACCGTCATATGACGCCGGAACTGGTCTCTAACTTTTTCTTCAATGGCTATTTCCTCCAACTTCTGGTCAGCAATGGCTATGTTTTTTCTCAGTAGCCTGCGATTTTTCACCAGTGTGGTACGAAATCTTTTTTTAAGAAACAGAAGAACAAAAACTACTGGAAACAGAAGTACAAAATACTCGGAACATAATATGATGATCAGCCAGTCCAGGCCGTAAGCAATCGCTCTACGTGGAAAACTAGCTAATCTGCTACCTTGTAGTTTTCCGTCTACCACAATATGACTAAGATCAAATTGTTGCTTTTTATGTAGCTGCTCAGAACTCATACCTAATAAAACGATGACATTTTTTTACAACTCATTACCCTTCAGTGACAAGCAAAGCTAAGCATTTGCCTTATTTAAAAACGTGTAAATATTCTTATAAGCATTAGTTAAGCACAAGGCCACTCGCTTTGTGCTTTCTTTTTACCTCCAAAGTTTAAATATTTATTACAGGTTTTACCGCTTCTTTCCATATATTATTACAGCAATACACAGATACTCCAAATAAAGTAGGTAAATCCGGCATTTCTTTAAATATATGAACCTATTTTTTTAACTTTCGCGCTGCTTTAATGAATTTAATGACAGAATCATTAACAATCTAACCTTTCTTGAATGATGTTAAAAAAAATCTGGATTCTGGTCATCTGTCTGAGCTTCTGGCAGTTGACTTTTGCGCAGGAAGATATTTATCCGGTAAATGATGTGCGGGATAACCGTCCTGGCATTTACCTTTTTCAAAATGCTACCATTATCACTGATTACCAGTCTACCCTTGAAAATGCCTCTCTTCTCATCAGAGATGGGGTTATAGAAGCGGTAGGTACAAATATCAGCGCACCTGCCGGTGCCAGAGTAGTAGACCTCAGAGGTAAGTACATTTACCCCGGCTTCATTGACCTCTACAGCGACTACGGTTTATCAGACGTGCCCCAGGGCCCAGCCTTCAGCTGGGGAAGTGCCGAAAAGCTGGGACCGCAGAAAGAAGGAGCCTTTAGCCAGAATGATGCACTCAAAGCACAGTTTAATGCGGTGGAAGATTTTACTGTGGATGATAAAGAAGCCATGGATTATCGCGCCATTGGTTTTGGTGCGGTACTGACCAATAAAAGAGATGGCCTGGCCCGTGGTTCTTCTGCTCTGGTATCCCTAGGGATGGAGAAAGAAAACAAGGCGGTGCTCAATACCCCTGCCGCAGCTCATTATTCTTTTGACAAGGGTAGCTCCTCCCAATATTATCCGGTATCCAAAATGGGCTTTATCGCGCTGCTGCGCCAGACCTACCTGGATGCCGAATGGTACCAGTCTGCCAATAACAAAGACTATACAGATAATACGCTGGAAGCCTGGATTGACCTGCAAGACCTGCCTCAGATCTTTGATGCTCCCGGCTGGTTGCAAATCATGAGGGCCGATCAATTGGGTGATGAGTTCGGCAAGCAATACATCATTCGTGGAAATGGTGACGAATACCAGCGTCTGCAAGCCTTGAAAGCTACCAACGCTCCCCTCATCGTTCCGGTAAACTTCCCCGATCCCTACGATGTGGATGATCCCTACGAAGCCCGCTATGTAGACTTTAAGGATATGAAACACTGGGAACTGGCACCTGCTAACCTCGGTATGCTGGCTGCCCAGGGTATTGAATTCAGCATCACTTCCGATGGACTTAAAGAAAAGAAAGACTTCTTAAAAAACCTGCGCAAAGCGGTTCAGTATGGCTTAAGTGAAGAAGATGCCCTTAAAGCCCTTACCTATACACCCGCCAGATTAATCAAAGCTGAAAATCAGGTAGGTAGCCTGAAGGAAGGCTCAGTGGCGAACTTCTTTATCAGCTCGGGTAATATTTTTGAAGAGGATGCGGTCATCTACGAAAACTGGATACAGGGCAGAATGTATAAGCAGGCGGATAAAGACGCTCCCGACCTGAGTGGAGCGTATACCCTTAGCGTTGGCAATGACAGCTATGATATGGAAGTGAGTGGACAACCCGGTAAGCAGCAGTTCAGACTGGTCAATGGAGATACTATCAAGATAGACGCTTCTCTTAAAGGAGATATGATTACCCTCAATTTCGCTCCCGAACCTGAAAGTGATCAGATAGTGCGCCTCTCTGGCTGGATAGATGGCGAAGACCTACAGGGCCGTGGCGAACTGGCCGATGGTAGCTGGGTAGACTGGCAGGCAACTTTCCAAAGTGAGCTGGAAGATCAGTCGGGAGATGAAAGTAGTGAAGAAGAGGAGAGCATCAACCTGGATGAGCTTACTGCCATCACTTATCCTTTCATGCCATTTGGTAATGAGGAACTACCTGAAGCGGAAACTTACCTCATCAAAAACGCTACCGTCTGGACCAATGAGGAAGAAGGAATACTGGAGAATGCCGATGTACTGGTGAGAGAAGGTAAAATCGCTGAGGTAGGACAAAACCTTTCTGCCAATGGCGCGGTAGAAATTGATGGTACCGGCAAACACCTCACTTCGGGAGTGATAGACGAACATACCCACATTGCCGCCAGCAGCATCAATGATGTGGCTACGGTTTCTGCCATGGTACGCATGCAGGATGTGTTGGAGTCTAACGATATCAATATCTACCGCCAGCTCTCCGGTGGGGTGACTGCCGCGCAGCTGCTGCACGGTTCCGCTAACCCGGTGGGTGGTCAGTCGGCACTGATCAAAATGCGCTGGGGTGTTACTCCTCAGGAAATGCTGATTGAGGATGCCGATGGCTATATCAAGTTTGCGCTGGGTGAGAATGTAAAGCGTTCTTCCAACGAAAACTCAATACGTTATCCGCAAACCCGTATGGGTGTGGAGCAGGTGTTTGAAGATGCTTTTACCCGTGCCAAGGCTTATGACGAAGAATGGAAAGCTTATAATGCCCTCTCCTCTCGTGATAAAGCCAATGCAGTGAAGCCTCGCCGTGACCTGATGCTGGAAACCATGGCCGAAATTCTCAACAGCGAACGTTTCATTTCCTGCCACTCTTATGTACAGTCAGAGATCAATATGCTGATGAATCTGGCCGATCGTTTTGATTTTACTGTCAATACCTTTACCCACATACTGGAAGGCTATAAGGTGGCGGACAAGATGGCTGAGCATGGCGCTGCCGGTTCTACCTTCTCCGACTGGTGGGCTTATAAGTTTGAAGTGCGCTATGCTATTCCTTACAATGCTACCCTGATGCAAATGGCGGGAGTAAATGTGGCTATCAACTCTGATGATGCGGAGATGGCGCGTCGCCTCAACCAGGAAGCCGCCAAATCAGTGAAATACGGCGGTATGTCGGAAGAAGATGCCTGGAAGATGGTGACGCTGAACCCTGCCAAAATGCTGCACCTGGACGACCGTATGGGCAGCATCAAAGTGGGTAAAGATGCTGACCTGGTACTCTGGTCGGATAATCCGCTCTCCATCTATGCCAAAGCCGAGAAGACGATGGTAGACGGACGTATCTATTATGATATGGAAGAAGATCAGCAGAAGCGTGAGATGATTGTACAAGAAAGAGCCAGACTCGTACAGAAGATGCAGGATGCCAAGAAGAATGGTTCTTCTACCCGCACCCCTACCCGTGAGATGCAGCAGCTCTGGCACTGCGATGATATCCACTTCGGACATGTCGCACACTAATTTTTCCATGAAAAACATGAAATCAAGCATGAATAATTCAATCAATATATTAGTCGTCTGGGCCTTGCTGCTGACGCTGGCTATAGCACCTGCCTTTGCTCAGGTACCCGCTCCGGCACCACCCCAGGAGCAGCCCATCATCATCATGGGGGCCACCGCCCACATCGGCAATGGTGAGGTGATAGAAAACGCGGCCATCGCCTTTGAAAATGGTGAGATCACCCTGGTAGGCTCTGCTTCGGAAGCTCAGAGCATGGACCTCTCCGGTTACGAACAGATCAGTGCCGAAGGCAAGCATGTGTACCCCGGTTTTATTCTACCTGATACTGACCTGGGATTAAAAGAGATAGGTGCGGTACGTGCTACCGTAGACAATGAAGAAGCAGGAGAACTTAATCCAAACGTACGTTCCATCATCTCTTACAACACAGACTCTGAACTGATCCCTACTTTTCGTTTCAACGGAATACTTACCGCCCAGATCGTACCTCAGGGAGGAAGAATACCCGGCACTTCCTCTATCGTGCAATTGGATGCCTGGAACTGGGAGGATGCTGCTATCCAAACCGACGATGCCATGCACATGAACTGGCCAGGTAGGTATAGCGAGCAGTTTGACTATACTACCTATACCGTGAATAGAGTGCCTAATGAAAAGTACGAAGAGCAGGTACAGACTTTGGAAGACCTCTTCTCCGATGCAGTGGCCTACAGCCAGTTGGGCAACGACAAGGAAGTTAATCTTAAGCTGGCAGCCGTGCAGACCTTATTTGATGGCAGCAAAGCCCTGCATATCCATGCCGATGAAGCCCGGGAAATGGCCGAAGCGGTGCTTTTTGCCAAAGAGCATGGCGTAGAGCGTGTGGTGGTGATTGGGGGCTACGAAGCCTTTCTGATCGCCGAGCTTCTCAAAGAGCATGAGGTGCCGGTCATCATAGACAATGTGCATCGCCTGCCTGCCCGTGAGGAAAATGATGTGTTGCTTCCCTATAAGCTGCCTGCCATGCTGCAGGAAGAAGGTGTAAAGGTAAGTCTGGGGTGCAGCTACGGCATGCACTCCCGTTCCCGTAACCTCGGGTTTATGGCAGGTACTGCCAGCGCTTATGGAGTGGATAAAGAAGAAGCCCTGAAAATGATCACCCTTACCACTGCTGAAATCCTTGGGCTGGACGACCGATTAGGCTCACTGGAAGAAGGTAAATCCGCCACCTTATTCATCTCCGATGGGGATGCGCTGGACATGCGGGGCAACATCATTGAGCAGGTATTCATCAACGGCCGCAAGCCTCAGATGGATGCCATGCAGCAGCGCCTGTATGAGAAGTACAAGGAGAAGTTCAGTAATGATTGATAATGGATGACTAATGATTGATGAAGAATGATTAATGAAAAAGTTTTCCTCCATAAGTCATTCTTCATTCCTCATTCATCATTAGTCATTATTCATCAGCTAGCGAGGAGTGGGGACCATGATACCCAGTATTTCCAGCAATTGCGGATCATCGCGGAAGGCAAAGCGGGCAGCCAGACGAAAGCCTTTCATCCATTCCTGATAAGCTTTCAGCGCGGCATTGCGCTTCTGGGTAGCATGCTGGGCTTCACCCTTTTTGCTGATCTGTCGGTTACGCTTATCCAGCAATGCCTGAATCATGGCCTGCATCTGCTGCAACTCTTCTATCGTCACCCCAAACTGTACGATCAGGGCACTATCGCTGAGCAGTTCCTGATAAAATATAGAGGCATTATTCAGCCATTTTTCTACCGCATTGGTATTTTTAACTAACTGAAGTTTGGCAAATTTTTCGCGGTCGCCAGCACAGGCTATTTTAGCCAGTTTACGGTGTGTTTTGTATAGGGCTTTAGTTTCCTCCAGCTCTTCGTAAAAGGATTGCGTAGCTCCAAATTGGCTACCATACTTGCCGATCTTCTCCGTTTGTAATGTGTAGACTGTTTCCAGTAGCCCCCATCCCCGGTTCATCTCTTTGGCGTCATAATTAAGCTTGCCAAGTGTTTTCATAATCTCAGCGTTCTCCATCGCGTTTTTGATGGTAACGCGGCCTGCGCCTAATTCTTCCTGCAATGACTTTTTCATATACAAAATATTTTTTCAGTAAAAATACCGCAAGAATAATTATGATTATTTCAATATAAAATAAGAATATTACCCGTGTCTTTTTTGATCCTGAAAAGCACAAACGTTTCAAAATGCCCCTATACTTCATTTTTAAGAGGTTTTGAAAACAGCTCTGATATGTACAAATCCCTTGCGACACTTGCAAGAGACTGCTCCCTGAGGGGAAATGTCTTGCAAAAATGATAACTTACATAGAAGTGGGGGGAAGTCTCTTGCAAAAGTTACAGAGTATTTCCCCTCGGGGGGAAACGTTTTGCAAAACTGATAAGTCATTTCCCCTCGTGGAGCAATGCCTTGCAAAAGTGATAAGCCATTTCCCCTCGCCTCTCAGTCTTCTGGAAAAGCGGCAAGCCTTTCCCCTCCTCATGCGCAATGCCTTGTAAAATTATTGAGCCTTTCCTTCTGAAAATGTGGTCTTTGGGAATAGTGGGGAGGGGTTGGGTATTCTATAGAGAGGAACTGGTTTAAATTACTATTTTAAAAATGATTAAGACATTATCTTATTTTCTATAATAAGAGTAGTAAGAATAATTAATATATTTATATCAGTTGAAAAAAACAGGAAATCAATGATAAGTACTACACTTACAGATCTTGATGAACTTACAAACAAAGTAAGAAGTAAAATTTCAAAAATATATATTTTAGAGGCTATAAATTCATATAAAGTAGGAGCAAACCGAGCTGCTCTTATTTCAACTTGGATAGCAGTTAATTACGACGTAATAGAAAAAATAAAAGAGTTATCTGAGAGTGGAGATAAAGCCGCGCTTGAGTTTATCACCAATTTAACAAATTCTGTAGAGAACCATAATATTCCAAAATTACAAAGTATAGAAGACAGTATACTTGAAAAAGCCCATCGTGATTTCAGTTTCTTAAATGAGCATGAATATAAATCTTTATGTAGGTTGAAAGAAGATAGAAACCTATGTGCTCATCCTGCTTTTACAAATGACGAAATTCTATATCAACCTACCCCTGAATTAGTACGGGCATACATTGTCCATTCTATAAAATTCTTATTAATTCATCAACCTGTACAAGGAAAGTCAGCAATTGATAGGATAGCATTAGATATAAAAAGAGAAAGTTTTCCATCTGAGTTAGAAAAAGTATATGACTTTCTTCATGAAAAATACCTTAAGAGAGCAAAAGATGCTTTAGTAATTAATTTAATAAAAGCCCTTTCTAAAATATTGATTAATAAAAATGAAGCTAATTATCTTGGTAAAGAAGAAAAGATAATACATTCATTAATTGCAATTTCTAAGATGTATCCGGCAATTTATAAAAACGTGATTAGCGAATATTTAGGTAAGATTGTAGATAGCCTTGAAGATGAAGAGTTGTTGACCATTCTAAATTTGCTCAAGGTAAATTCAGAAAGTTGGGAATGGTTAAATCTCCCTTCTAAGATACGTCTAAAAAACGTGCTTATGGGCAAATTATCAGATAACACAGAAGCATTAGAAAAGTATACACTACTAGAAGATTTACAAATTGAAGACTTTGGAGAAATTAAGGAAAAGGTTTTAAAAGAGATTGACGAAATCTTTTACAAAAAAATATACAAATATTCTAGGGTTAATTCATACAATGAAGCTGAACAAATTGGATATTATGAAATCGTCCCAATTTCAAAGCATTTTAAAACAGATCATGTAAGAAAAGTTATTGAAGCTTTTCTAAAAAACCCTAATGATCAAATAAAATATGCACATGGATCAGTTGAAATATGGATTGAAATCTTTGATAATACTAAAGATTTGTTAAAAGATACAATTACCTATTGGGAAGATTTACTTGAAGAATTAGAAAAACTCCAATGGACCACTAAAGGTAATTATCAAAGATTAATTGAAAGAATTAAAGAATATAAGTTTATTTCTAAATAACAAATTCATGTATTTACTTAAGCCTCTCTCTTCTTCAATAGCAGCGTGTCTCATCAGAACGGGTCATCCCGGAGGGATCTTAGCCAGTATGAAAATCATTGACTTTGCAGGGTGGTAGAAGATTCCTAACGGAATGACACTGAGTAGCGATGCTCGCAATGACGACTGTTGTTCAGGATAAACCTTCCACATTGCCTTTCATCCTTCAGCTATCCCGAAGGATTTCCGGCCTGGAGGGCTTAGCCATGCAGCAAGTTCTCCAGACTTCAAGTTGGCTAAGATTTCCGGGCACGGCGGCTCCGCCTGCGGCTAAGAAATGACAGTTTAGAGCATTTTTGCTTCCTCAGAGTTCTCTGGCGAGTAACTCTGAGGGGGGAAAGGGGGGATAGCACTGTTTTCTCTTATGTTATCATTTCTAAAGTTGCAGGCTAAGCCATATCTTTCCCACAAAAAAGCATGAGCACGCATTATGTGACAGAGAAGGAGTTCCGGGACCAGAACTTTACAGAAAACGCCCTGACCAAAGGGGAATATGAGGACTGTAGCTTTGTCAACTGTAAATTTGCCCAGGCCGATATCGCAGATATCGCTTTTGTAGATTGCCGCTTTGAACATTGCGACTTCAGTCTGGCCAGAATTGCCCATACCGCTTTTCGCGAAGTTACCTTTAAGGCCTGCAAACTGCTGGGCTTACACTTTAATACCTGCAACACCTTTCTGCTTGCTTTTCGTTTTGAAGATTGTCAGCTCAACTCCTCTTCCTTTTATCAGCTCAGCCTTAAGAAAACCGGCTTCATCAACTGTAGCCTCAAAGAAGTGGATTTTGCCGAAGCTGATCTTAGCCAATCCGTATTTGACCACTGCGATCTGGCGGGAGCTGTTTTTGACCAAACCATCCTGGAGAAGGCAGACTTGAGTAGCGCCTACAACTTTACGATTGACCCTGACAACAACCGCATCAAAAAAGCAAGGTTCTCCACTGATGGCCTAGCCGGACTACTACAGAAGTACCAGATTATTATTGAGTGAGAAGGTTTTACAACTATTCTAAGTCCTATACTGTCTTAACGTCAAACGGAATAATAATGATCAAAGCCAACATCTTGCTTATGAGTATTGCTTTCATATTCATAGGCATAACTGCCTGCGAGGAGCCAGACCTGCAAGTTGATGTACCTACCTGCATTGAAAAAAAGATTAGAAAGATCAAAAGAGAGGAAGTACAAAACCCACCCGCAAAAGTCTGGAGGTGGGAAGCCGATAGACACACCTATTTCTACATCACTTCTGGCTGTTGCGATCAATTCAACTATCTGTATGATGACGATTGCGATATAGTCTGTGCCCCTGATGGTGGATTTACAGGTGGTGGAGATGGCAACTGCTCTGATCTTAGCGAGCCTATTGAGTACACATTGGTGTGGGAAGATAATAGGGAGTACAAATAAATTTAAAGTACTGCCTAAAAAAGCTATCATAGCAGCCTGCTACTCAGTTGTATGCCAAACAAGCGGGGTGGTCCGGCGATGAAGGTTGGGATGCCGAAGGCTTCCCCAGTATTACCCGCGTCTATAAGGTACTCTTCGTTCAGTGCATTATTGACATAAAAAGCCACTTCATAGATACCTTTCCACAACTTCATGCCTGTTCTGACATTAAGCAATCCATAGCCATCCTGTGAGATATTGGGCTGGTTCTCTTCTTCAAAGTAAACTTTGGATTTGTAGTTATAAGTAGGGCGGAAAAACACCCTTCCCCAACTGGCTACCGGCATCTCAAAATTGAGCCCCAGAGAACCGGAATGCTCGGGCGTTAAACGAAAGGTATTGCCTGCCAGTGACTGCTCATTACCCTCGGAATCAGTATCATCAAAGCGGGCATGGATGAAAGCATAGTTGGCAAACACCTGCAGAGGACGCGATACCACGTATTGCATAGCGGTTTCAAACCCTAAGGCGGTAGCGTTGCCCACATCCCTGGTCTCAAATACAAGTCCCTGATCTTCAGTAAGGCGGGCTACCTGCGTCTGAAAATCACTGTAGTCGTAATAATAAGTGTTGAAGTCCCACTGTAGGCGATTGTCCCGGCTTAGCAGTTTGGTCCCGACTTCATAGCTCCAGACAATTTCATCATTAAGCACACTCACGTCAGTTCCCAATACCTGAATAACATTGGGCCGCCTTCCCCGGGAGATACTGGCAAAAACATTCAAGGCTTCTGAGACTTTGTAATCCAGGGCTAAACGGCCCACTGCGGAAAGGTAGGATTCGGAATGAGATACGCGTCCGTTGGTAGGGGGGAAAATGTTGTTGGGGAAATTCCCCAGCACAAAGCCTAACAGACCCAGAGAGTCAGCATCCTGACTTTCAATGGCACCGGTAATATTTTCAAAAGTACCTCTTAAACCTAAGGTCACATCCAGTTCATCCGTAAGCTCATACGTACCATCGGCAAAAATTTCAAAGGCGTAGTTCTTTCCGTAGTTGGTCTGCCCTTCCCGGTGAAAAGACTTCAGCGGTAAACCTGAAAGCGGCCCCAGGAACTGAGGTAAATCCGGTAAGGTGGGTATCAGGTTAGGCGTACCATCGGGGTTTACGAGTGGCTCGGGGGGTATTGCCGTCAATATCTGCTCCTTTTGCCCTTCAGACAGACCAGGGTTGTTCATGACACTTCCTCTCACAAAAGGGTTGAACAGCGCATACATGCTGCGCTCATCGGTTTCAACAGGGGTAGACTGTGAGCCATCCTCCCAGTAAAAGTTGACTCCCCCAAAGCCGGAAAAGCCTTGCAGGTTGTTGTAATTGAACCTTACTTCCTGGCTGAATTGTTTGCCGATGGCTTCTTCGGCTATCCATAAGGCAGGGGCTACCGTACCATCGGCATCAAATGCCTCATAAGAATCAAAAGCCCGGTAGGCCGTGATGGAAGTGAGGTCCCACATATTGGTCAGCGAGCGGTTGACCAGCAAAGTAGCGCCCCAAACCGTACGGTCAACGCCTAACTCCTCTCCTCTTTCCAGATCGGCAAATGTAAAGGGGCTGGTATCCCCACCAGCGGGGGCATAAGTACCACTCTTGAAGGAGGTTCCGGGCGGAGTATCCAGTTGATAATTGAAGATAAAATCCACTACCGTTTGCTTGTCGGGCAGGTAACGCCAGGCGGTGCGAAAGGCTTTGGTGTCTTTACCATTCAGTTTGCCCCCGGAAAGATTATCAATAAAACCTTCTCTTTCGTTGAAGATACCAGCTACCCTGGCAAAGAGCTTATTTTCTATGATGGGAAGGTTAAGATGTCCGGTCAGTAGATACTGACCATAGTTACCAAAACCCGCTTTCAGCTCAGCACTGGTTTGGCTCTGTGCTTTTTGCTGAATCAGATGGATAGCTCCGATCTGTGCCCCTCGTCCGAAGAGTGTGCCCTGCGGACCTTTCAATACCTCTACCCTTTCCATATCATACAGTTCTACCACCGAACCCCGTGACTTGCTGATGGATACCCCATCCTGAAAAACTGATACCCGGGGTTCAATGCGTGCGTCACCATTGTCACTGGTAATGCCCCGCACGACAAAGCCGGGATTATTCACGCTTTGAATCTGCACCTGCAAACCGGGCACATAATCCGAGAGGGCATCAAACTCAAATATGTTGGTTTCCTGTAAAAAAGAGCCATCGTAGGTAGTGATCGCGATGGGGACTTCCTGTACCAGTTGAGTCCTTTTTTGTGCAGTTACGATCAATCCATCCAGTGCCAGTATATCTTCTTCCAGTTGAATGTTAAGCACTCTATTCTCACCAGCATTCAGCTCTAGAGTTTCGTTATAGGTTTTGTATCCTACAAAGCTTACCATCATTTCATATACTCCCTCCGGAATATTGCGAATAAAAAAGCGTCCTTCCAGGTCACTGATGCTTCCATGAGTACTACCGAGTAAAGAAATATTTGCACCAGGTACGGGAGCGCCATCACTCGCCTGCACAATAGTGCCTTCAATGTTTGCCAGATTGTCTTGTGCATACAATAAGTTTGTAATCAGGCAAAGCATAATGCAAAATAGAAAAGCTGAGGGCAGTGCTTTTAACTTCATGAGGATACAGATATTCCATTTCATATGCCTGAAGATAGACATTGGTAAACCTGATTGCAACATAAAAAAAGCTACCTCCTTTTAACCGGAAGTAGCTGTTCATTTTAAATGAGACTACAGTATATTAGCTCACCACCCTAAATGAAGTAAGTGCTTAAACTAACTCCAGGCGGTTTTCCATCACCACGCGAGCAAGTTCCATAAAACTTCTCGCTCCTGTCTTTTTCAGGATACGAGAGCGGTGGTTTTCAGCAGTCCTTTTACTGATGCCGTACAGGTCGGCAATATCATGGTTGCTCTTACCGTCTACTACTGCGCTGAGAATTTCTTTCTCTCTGCGAGTGAGCTGGTTGATTTTGTCAATCAGTCCTCCTTTAGGGGGCTCAGGTGTCCAGTCACCGATCAGTGTTTCAATAATCTTCGGGCTGTAGTACTTTTTCCCGTTGCACACATCTTCAATACCCCGCATCAATTCTTCACCGGAAGCATCTTTAGGTAAAAACCCTTTGGCTCCCAGCTTGATTGACTGCTGAATATTGGAGGGGTTGGCATACATGGAAAGGATAAGAAATTTGATTTCCGGGCGGTCTTTGTAAGAGGCACGCAATAGCTCAAGGCCATCTCCTTCTCCAAGAGAGAGGTCCAGAATACAAACATCAACTTTCTGTTTACTCAATACTTGTTCAGCTTCTTCCAAAGAAGAAACTTTACCTACGATTGAGTACTCTTCACGTCCATCTAACATAAATCCGATCAGATCTCTGATCATTTGATGGTCATCTACAATGAGTATTTTACATTCATTTTTCATAATCGTTGGGGCAGGGGTAAATATGTAATTAGAGAAAATTAATACCTACGTATCAAAACGAAATTTAGGATTTTTTTCACTTAATACAAGTAATATGTGCCTTTATTCATTTCTGAGGTAAGTTTTTATATTTCCATCTCTGTATTATTTCGTTAAAGTAATCATCCAGTTTTTGGACAAGTTCCTCTTTAGCAGACAGTTGGGTAGGTAAGTCAGACATGGCTTCCAAAAAGTCCAGAAATGAATATTCATGCATAACTTTAAGCGCGCTGCTCAACTTATGCACCATCTGCAAATACAATCTGTAATTCTGCTGAAGAATACTTTGGGAAAGTTGTTCTTTGATTGTTAATAATTCTCCTTCCATATTATTTACAATACTCTGATAGTGAGCAGGTTGATGCTCACGCAAAAAATCAAGGGCATCCTGGCTTTTGAAGGCATTACCCCTATCCTGCCCCATCTCCATATCTGATAGCGCTTGCTCGTTGGGGGTTAAATACTTACGCAACACGTAAAAAAACTTATCAAAGTTGATGGGCTTCTGTATATAATCATCAAAACACCGCTGCCCATTATCATCCAAATTGTAAGCAGAAATAACGATATATGGAATGTTATGATAATGAGAATTTATTTTTTTTAAGTTCGCCACTACATCCTCTCCACTTCCATCAGGTAGCCTGAAATCAGTAAGTACAAGGTCATATTTGTTTTGGGCTGCCATTTCCTCTGCCTCATTTACATTTGCTGCCAGGTCAAGGTTAAGATTCCACATCTTTACGTAGCCCTTGAGCAGTAACTGATTGTACACCGCATCTTCCACATACAGCACTTTCTTATTAGTAAGTTGGAAATGCTTTTGCAGCTCATTACTTTTTTCTCTCTGTCCGCTACTTTGTACTTTTGAGAAAGGTAAGGTAAAGATAAATCTTGTGCCTTTGCCAAATTCGCTTTCTACCTTTATGCTTCCGGACATAAGATTGACCAGTTCCTTAACGATGTATAAGCCCAACCCAGTCCCCCCTTTTTGCTGGTTGATGAGCAGGTCATCCTGCTCAAAAGCGTCAAAGATTTTTTCCAGACTTTTTGAAACAATGCCTACCCCGCTATCCGAAACTACAAACTGCAGGAGGTAGTGATCTGCCATCTGCTTCAATTGCTTTACCTCCAGGCGTACGCATCCCCGGTACGTATATTTTACTGCATTACTGATCAGGTTAAAGATAATCTGGTTGAAACGGGTAGGGTCTCCGAGTACCTCTTCAGGAATATTGTCATCAACCTTTACTTCCAGGGTAGTTTCTTTATCTGCCAGTTGGGGGCGAAAAAGATCTTCTGTTTGTCTGAGCTGCTCCGTGATACTAAATGGTATCTCTTCCAGGCTAATTTTTCCGTACTGTAGCTTGGCAGTATCCAATATATCATTGATCAGGGAAAGCAGGTGGCTGGCTGAAAAATTAAGCGTTTTGATTTGTTCCTGACTTTTGCTCAGATCAGCTTGTTGTAGTAAACGACTGATCCCCACAATGGCGTTGAGTGGATTACGAATTTCATGACTGACAATCTGCAGAAAACGATCTTTTGCCTGCCTTGAAATCTCCGCCTGCTCTTTAGCCAGTATCAGTTCCTTTTCCCTTTGTTTTACTTCGGTAATATCCTGAGTGGTACCGATAAGTTTATCCGACTCTCCTTCTTCGCTGCGTGTATAAAACTTTCCGGTACTCCTTAGCACTTTCTCAACACCAGAGCCCAGTCGTACCCGAAACTCTATGCTATGAGTTGGTTTATCTTCAGGTAGTGTTAATATGTCGTTCATAAAATTTTCCAAATTTTCCCGATCTTCTTTCACTACCAATTGAATGAGAATCTCCATCAATTTGGCCCCCTTAACATTACTATCTATTTCATAGATGTTGTAGAGCTCTTCTGAGAATATCAACACTTTTTCGGCAATGTTCCAGGTCCAGCTTCCTACTTTGGCAATATGCTGAGCAAAATTCAATATCCTGTCCTGCTGCAGAAGCTTCTGCTCTACTAACTTACGATTATGAATGCTACTGATAGCCCCTACCATGAAACCAATCTCCTTCTGGCCATTCATGATTACGGTGCCTTTTGCTTCGTACCAGCGATATTCTCCACTTTCAGATAAAAGGCGAATTTCACGGCTAAACCGTGGTAAATTTCCCTTCAGACAATCATCCAGTATTTTAGTAATTTCTTTAATATCGTTTGGGTGAATTAGTTGTTTCCAGCTTGCTTCGTTCCAAATACTTTTTCGTACCTGTAGCCTGTTGAGTATCCATCGGTATTTGGGAGAAATGTAGGTTTCATTATTAGCTTTGTTCCAGTACCAGATTCCATCGTTGGTATTTTCTGCGGTAAGCCGGTAGCGCTCTTCACTTTCTTTCAGGCGGGCCTCTGACTCTTTTCTTCGGCTGATATCCTGAATAGTTCCGATAATTTTCAGGATAAGGCCCTCATCATCCAACTCCAGGCGCACAATTGATAAGAGGTGTTTTTCTTCTCCTCTTTTGGTAATCACTCGGTGTTCAAAGCTTCCCCCCTTCTTTTTTTCCAACATCTCCCTCAGGTTATTTTTTACTGCCTTACGATCTTCAGGATGTACGTAATGGAGATAAGAGGTAGCAAAAGAGTCTTTTTCTTCCTGACTCCGTATGCCCATTATCTGACAGAAGGTTTGCGAGTAATGACTCTTGAACTTCTCACCATCTACGCTGATGGTATAACTGCCCAGCTGAGCAATCTGCTGAGCTTCTGCCAGCCTTTGTTCACTTTCCAGGAGCTGCTGTTGAGCCAGCTTAATCGTAGTGATATCTATGATGCGGATAAAGATGAGTGTATTTTCCAGCAGGTTGATTTTTTTGCAAACCATATGTCCCCAGCGCTGATTACTTCTAGAGGTGGTAAACTCAACTTCCATGGAAACCTCAGGATGATCTTTCAGTGCAGAACCCAGTTCTTTCAGCACCTCAAAAAAAACGGGGCGATCCTGAAATAGATTATCCAGATAGGTAGCTAAATTTTCTTTGGTATCAAGCTCCAGTAGAGAGAGGGCCGCCTGATTACAGCCTTCCAAAAAAAGTGTTTCATGGTTAATCAGTAAAATAGCATCAGGTGAGAGGTTGATAACCTGATCAGCATAGAGCTTGAGTAGTTCGCTATTATCAAAAGGTCTGTACTCCTGACTTTCATTTTGTTTAACGAATAAGTCTACCAGCGCTTCTTTGTCCAAACGCTCCAGGTATGCGCGCGTATAAGCCATAAATCCTCCGTGTGATCCTTATAAAGGTAACATTTAAACCCGTAGAATATTCTCAATTACTAAAGACACAGCTTTTAATTGAGCCAGTTAAAGACTTTAATAATTCAGAAAACATTTCCTGCATTTGGTCATATATTGTAATTTGTTCTTTTGAACACAAAATAAATTTAAAATTTCTTTACATTCTGTGAGTTGTCGGGCAATTTTGACAATTCATTAATGATAACATCATGAATAAGCAAGAAGAGCGCACTTCACTGAATTTTTTAGAAGCTATAATTGAAGAAGATATTTCCAATGGAAAGAATGATGGCGTAGTACATACCCGCTTTCCTCCTGAGCCCAATGGTTATCTGCACCTGGGCCATGCCAAGTCTATCTGTCTTAACTTTGGTCTGGCAGAACAGTACGGTGGTAAAACCAATCTACGTTTTGATGATACCAATCCTGTAGCCGAAGATATTGAGTATATCAATTCCATCAAGGAAGATGTGCACTGGCTAGGTTTTGACTGGGAGGACCGGGAGTTTTACGCTTCCGACTATTTCCCTCAGCTCTATGATTGGGCTGTACAACTTATTAAAGAAGGCAAGGCTTACGTGGATGACTCAACGGTGGAAGAGATACGCCGGATGCGAGGTACACCCACCGAACCGGGAGAAGAAAGTCCTTACCGCAAACGCCCGGTAGAAGAAAGTCTGGATCTCTTTGCCCGCATGAAAGCGGGGGAGTTTCCCGAAGGTTCTCGTGTGCTCCGTGCCAAAATTGATATGTCATCGCCTAATATGCAATTGCGTGACCCTGTCATGTACCGCATTCTGAACAAAGAACACCATCGTACCGGAGATACCTGGAAGATTTATCCTAACTACGACTGGGCACATGGGCAGAGTGATGCTTTAGAACACATTACACACTCTATCTGTACACTGGAATTTGAAATCCACCGCCCGCTTTATGAATGGTTTCTGGATCAGATTGGTGATTTTAAGCCTCGCCCTCGTCAGATTGAATTTGCCCGCCTTAACCTCAGCTATACGGTGATGAGTAAACGTAAGCTGCTGGAACTGGTCAATGGCAAGTACGTCAGTGGATGGGATGATCCTCGTATGCCTACGATCAAAGGAATTCGCCGTCGTGGTTATACCCCGGAAAGTCTGCGCAATTTTGCCGAGCGTGTGGGCGTAGCCAAGCGGGATAATGTGATTGACCTGAGCTTACTGGAATTCTGCATACGGGAAGACCTGAATAAAAAGGCTCCACGGGTGATGGGTGTATTGAATCCGGTCAAACTGATCATTACCAATTATCCGGAAGGTAAAACCGAAGACCTTGAGGTGGAAAATAATCCTGAAGATCCGGGTAGTGGAAATAGAATCGTTCCTTTTTCAAGGGAACTGTATATTGAGCAGGACGATTTTATGGAAGATCCTCCCAAAAAGTTTTTCCGCTTAGGACCAGGAAGAGAAGTAAGACTCAAAGGGGCTTACATTATCCAATGTGAGGACTTTAAGAAAAACCCCGAGACCGGAGAGATTGAAGAAATCTACTGTACTTATGACCCCGAAACCAAAAGTGGTGAAGATACCAGTGGCAAGAAGGTAAAAGGTACCATGCACTGGGTTTCTGCACCGCATGCCATGCCAGTAGAGGTAAGAATTTATGACAGGCTGTTTAGCGACCCTGATCCTGCTGGTCATAAAGACAAAGATTTTAAGGAGTTTCTAAATCCTGACTCTTTGCAGATTATTGAAAAGGCCTATGTAGAGCCAAGTCTGAAAGAAGCCAAGCCCCTGGAGCCTTTCCAGTTTATGCGTAAGGGTTATTATACCCTTGATCCTGACTCTACTGCTGGCCACCTGATATTTAACCAGACCGTCACTTTGCGAGACACCTGGGCAAAAATTCAGAAGAAATAATTACAAACCTGAGGGGAGCAGTAGCTCCCCTTTCTTTTAAAAAACATTCGGCTGCAAATGGCATCAAACTCAGCTTTGATCAGGTAGATGGGCCTTCTAAAAAAAAATTTAGTAATTTTACGATCTATCTGTAGTATTTGCTTAGTCTGGCATCGCTCAAGGTTTGTGCATATGAGCGATGTGACAATAAAAATAGCTGTCAACCCAACAGTTTCATTTTTGGCTTGCTGCAAAATGATTTTTTTTCAAACAATAGCATTCGCTACTTTATTTAATTTTCAAACTCATGAATAAACTTAAGATAGGAATTATAGGAGCTACCGGATATACGGGCTCCGAGCTTATCCGTATTTTATATGCTCACCCACAGGCAGAAATACAGCTGCTTACTTCTGAAAGTAAGGCCGGGCAAAAAATATCTGAGGTTTACCCCGCACTTTATGGTGTGGTGGATCAGGTTTTACAGCCTATGGCAGAGGTAAAAAACCATAAGCTGGATGTAGTATTTCTGGCACTTCCCCATGGGGCTGCCATGAATTTTGTCAAAGACTATTCTGATGCTGATTTCAGAATCATAGACCTTTCAGGAGATTTCCGGCTGAGCAATGCTGATGTTTATGAACAGTGGTATGGCATGGACCATATCTTCCCTCAGGGATTTGAAACGGCAGTGTATGGCCTACCGGAGATTAATCGTGAGCGCATACGAGATGCCAAACTGGTCGCCAATCCCGGCTGCTACCCTACTGCTTCCATACTGGCCACTTACCCTTTGATGAAAAGTAAGCTGATCAATCCCGATTCCATCATTATTGATGCTAAATCCGGGACTACGGGTGCCGGAGTGAAGCCTAAGTCAGCCACGCATTTTACCAATGTACACGATAACTTTAAACCCTACGCTATCAAAACGCACCGGCATACTGTAGAAATTCAGGAAACGCTCAGCGCGCCCGGGCTAGAGGCTACCGTACAGTTTACGCCTCACCTCCTACCTATTGACCGTGGGATTATTGCTACTGCCTATACCCATCCCGAAGGTGAGATCAGTGAAGAAAGAGTACAGCAAGCTTATGAGGCGGCCTATGCTAATGAACCATTCATTCGCCTGCGCCAGCAGCCTCCTTCAGTGAAAGATGTGCGCAGCTCTAATTTTTGTGATATCTTTGCCACTTATGATGAGCGTACCAGAAGAATCATTACGGTAAGTGCAATAGACAACCTGGTAAAAGGCGCATCCGGACAGGCAGTGCACAACATGAACCTGATGTTTGGTTTCGCTGAAAATAGCGGACTGCAACAAGTACCTATCAACCCATAAATAAGAACCAAATACGTAGCTTACATGATTAGAAATATAACTAATGTTAAAGGATTCAGCTGTTGGGGAGCCCACACCGGCGTAAAATCCATGAAGAGGGACCTCGCTCTTATCTTTTCTGAAGTACCTGCCAGTGCGGCCGCTACTTTTACTCAAAACAAAGTGGTCGCTGAACCTATCAAAGTTTCCAAACGTCATATCGCCAATGGCAAGGCACAGGCAATAGTGATCAATGCAGGTAATGCCAATGCATGCACCGGAGAACAAGGCCGACAAGGTGCAGAGGCAATGGTGGAGACTATGGCGGAAGAACTGGGAATAGACAAAGAATTAGTCCTCGTTGCGTCCACTGGACTCATCGGCAAAGCATTTCCCACAGAAGAGATTGTTGAAGGAATACGTGAAAACGTGAAGAAGCTGAGTAACAAATCTAATGCAGGTTCTTTCCTTGCCAATGCTATTCTTACTACTGATACCTTTGCTAAAGAAGGTTTTGTAGATTTTGAGATTGACGGCAAACAAGCAAACATGGCAGGTATCGCCAAAGGCTCTGGTATGATTCATCCGAATATGGCAACCATGCTGGCCTTTATCTGTACCGACGTGGCCATTTCTCCTGAGATGTTGAGAAAGATGGTAAAACAGGCAGTTGATACCTCTTTCAATATGATTACCGTAGATGGTGATACCTCTACCAATGATATGGTAGGCGTACTGGCTAACGGATTGGCGGGTAATCAGGAGATTCAGTCGGAAGATGATCCGGGTTATGATGAAT
This sequence comes from Catalinimonas locisalis, assembly GCF_038039535.1. NCBI lineage: Bacteria > Pseudomonadati > Bacteroidota > Cytophagia > Cytophagales > Catalimonadaceae > Catalinimonas > Catalinimonas locisalis. The sequence continues at coordinate 79,826 of NZ_JBBPHP010000009.1, forward strand.
TTCTGCATCAGTTGGAGGAAATGATGAAGCACCTGGCCAAGCTGATTGTATCCGACGGTGAAGGTGCCTCCAAGTTTATTGAATACAAGGTTGTCAATGCGCCTGACGAACTTACCGCCCGCAAGCTGGTACGTAATATTTCAGACTCAACGCTGGTCAAAGCTGCCATGTATGGCCGTGATCCCAACTGGGGAAGGGTGATTTGTGCAGCGGGTAATGCCGGAGTACCTTTTAATTATGAGGACGTGGACCTCTATATCGGGGAAGAGAAAACACTTGTTAAAGTGCTGGAAGATGGCAAGCCGCTGGAGTTTGACCGCAACTATATGAAAAAGATTCTTCGTGAATCACATATACGCATCCACCTGGATATGAAAAGCGGAGATGCCGAAGCTGAAGGCTGGGGTGCCGACCTCACCACCGATTATGTAGTCTTCAATTCAGTATATACGACTTAGAGACTTATTGATATTTATGTTTAAGAAGGGAGCTTTTTGCTCCTTTTTTTAATGTCTTAATCTCACTCATAAATAAATCCTCACGTAATCAATCTTGAGATAATTAGGCCAAGTTGTATTCGTGTCCGGGGCTTCTGTCCGGGTGCCATTGTTGAGTACCAGGTACATATCTTCATCCGGCCAGGCTGCCACTGAATCCGCATCCAATGTGTGTACTTCCTGCTCATCTATGTACCATGTAGCTTTATCGGCTGTCCACTCAAAACCGTAGGTATGCCATGCTTCATTCTGGTAAGTGGCGTCAAAGCTACGAATCCAATGCTCCTCCCATTGCTGATCGGGATAAGCACCGTGGCACAGATGATTACCCATAATGTCTTTACCTACACCTTGGCGGTAACCAAAATATTCAAACAAATCCCACTCAGGACACCAGACCAGGTTTTCTGAAATCAGCCAGATGGCAGGCCATACTTTATCTCCGGAAGGAAATTGGGCACGTACCTCTACATAACCTTTGTTCATATGCAGTTTGTGCATAGACATTACCCAACCGCTGGTGTAGTCAAAATCACCCTCAGGATCGCTGCCCTGAAAGTCTCTTTTCTGATTTCTCAACACCAGTTTTCCATCTTCCACATACACATCTTCGGCAGTGATATAACCATCGTACTGATCTCCCAGTAGATGTGCGCCTTTGGCACCCGGCACGATATCACCGCTGGCTTTATCCCTCAAGCTACCTGCTGTCCAGTAAGTCGTATTGAGGCTATCAAAATTGTCTTCAAAGACCAGCGCAAGGTCTTTCATCGGTTCTTGCACCATTTTGTCTCCTGAAGAAAAACCCAGAACACATAAAGCAGTCAGTAAGGTGAGTAATATCATCTTCATAGCCTGCAAAATACCATTTTTCAGCAGACTTATTATCCTTCTAAGTTCTGTTGATCAGTTTGAAAGCCAGCGTGGGTGAGATTCTGGACAGGAGATTGAGCATGCCTACTTTGGCCACCTTGATCTCCTGCTGTCCTTTTTCCAGTTTGCTCAACATCTCTGCTACTGCTTGCTGAGGACTAATGGCCATATCAGGTGCATTGCCCTCATGCCAGGGCGTATCCACTACCATCATCAGCACCTCTATAATTTTCACCTGCCTCTCACGCAACTGATGTCTGAGCACCTGGGAAAAAGAGTGCAGTGCCGCTTTGGTGGCATTATAAATGGGATAAGCTGCTTTAGGAGCATACACCAAACCGGTGGTAATGTTGATAATGGCCGGATTAGCATTTTTTTCAAGCAGCGGTAAAAAAAGCTTGGTCAGGGCAATGGGTGCCATGAGGTTGGTCTGAATTTCTGCTTCCGCTTTCTCCACCATCGCTTCATCTTTCCTAAAGTCGGTGCGGTGAACAATGGCCGCATTGTTGATCAGCATATTGCAATCAGGGTGATTTGCCGCTACCCACTGAAATAATTCCTTCCGCTCAGACTGAAGCGCTAGATCACAAGCGAAAATCTCCAGCTCCGGTATGCTCTGTAGGGCCTTTTCCAGCTTGCTTTTGGAACGACCACAAATCAGCACGCGGTTACCTTTGCTTGTCAGCACTTTGGCGAGTTCTAAACCGATACCGGAACTGCCACCGGTGATCAGAATTGTATTATCTTGTAATTTCATCATCTACACTTTTAATTGAATATACTCAAAGGAAGCGTAGTGAAGACAGAATTGCATTAACCTAGGTTAACGACGCCCATTTTTCTTCGGATTCTGCTGAGGGCAACTGAAGTGATGCCCAGGTAGGAAGCGATGAGGTGTTGCCTGATTCTCTGATCCAGGCCGGGATAGCGTTCCAGAAATAGTAAATAGCGTTTTTCCGCGTCATAGATTAAGAACTCTCTTTCGCGGGTTTCCTTGATGAAAAAGGCTTGTTCCATCATGAATAGCAGAAATTCAATCCAGCATTGGTGTTGGGAGCGTAAATCATTCCAGGCATCATAGTCAATCACCAGAATTTCTGCATCTTCCAGCGCTTCTATGGTGAAATGAGAAGGCGTTTCCTGTATCATGGCACTGTAAGAACTCAGAAACGATCCTTCAGGAAAAAAACCTTTGGAAAACTCATTTCCTTTATCATCTACATAAAAGTAACGAAAGAGCCCTTTATTGATGAAAGCAAACTTACGGGGCACCTGACCTTCCCGGATAAAAAAGGCACCTTTGCTGAGTGACTGAGGCTTGCAAATGCTGAGGAGCTTCTGTTCCTGTTCCTCAGGCAGATCAACAACTGAGCGTATACTTTGAATCATTAGGTTTTCCATTACATGAATTTTTGATGAACAGAAGATCTGGCAGATTTCAGAAATCTGCCAGATCTGAGTTTACCAAATCTCATTGGCCTCTGTAAGGATGATCGCTTCACCATCGGTGACGACGATCGTATGCTCATGCTGAGCAACATAGCCACCTCTGTTGCCTTTGAGTGTCCAGCCATCTCTTTCTTCACGGGCTATCGTGGAATGCGTAGCAATAAAAGTCTCTATGGCAACCACCGAGTTCTTTTTAAAGCGTTCACGATTATACTTATCGTAGCAGTTCAGGATTTCCAACGGGGCTTCGTGCAGGCTTCTGCCTACCCCATGTCCTGCCAGATTCCTGATCACACGATAACCAGACTTTTTGGCTTCACTTTCTATCATTCTGCCAATGTCTGAGATGCGTACGCCACTTCTGATCCTGCCAATGGCTTTATAAAGTATTCGCTGAGAAGCCTCTACCAGTTTAGTATGCTGATTTACCTCATTACCCAGTACAAACGAGCCTCCGTTATCTGCCCAGAAACCATCCAGTTCAGCAGAAACATCTATATTCACCAGATCACCTTGTTTCAATACCTTTTTGGCTGTTGGGATACCGTGAGCTACTTCTTCATTGACACTGATGCAGGTCCAGCCGGGAAAGCCATAGGTGAGCCGGGGCGCAGACCTGGCCCCCATTTCCTTCAACAGGCTTCCTCCGTACTCATCCAGTTCGGCAGTGCTCATACCGGGCTGTGCGAAGTCACGCATCTTTTTTAAGGTAATGCCTACGGCTTCGCTTACTTTCTGTATGCCGAGCAGTTCTGATTGTGAGGTAATGGACATGATAATAATGAATAGTGATGAATGAACAATGAGTAGTAAATGATGAAACGAAAGATAGCATAAAATGATGGTACACCTAAGCATCACAGACAAACTGAAATGCAGGATTATTATTTATTTACAAATTCTTATTGCTTTGGCTTAAGTGGTTTAAATGAGTAGTGAATTCACTTACAATATTTGAGTATAATGGCTTAATATTTGAATTTAAAAAAGTTGAGAATTTTATATTAATTAGAATACAAAAGATTCTTCACTTGCTATTATTGCGCTGGTGCAACAGCAGATTCATTCACTTCTCCCCATTATTGAAACAGTTACGGATGGTGTTAGTGGGGCTGTACCAGGAGCCGCTGCCTGTTTTTTCAGTGGAGCTATAGCGTGCATTGCTGTTGAGCTTCTTCTTTCATGTCGTAGATGAACTGTTTAATTATGTATATCAATAAAAAGCAAAAGAAAAGGTCATTAATTAGCGTTGTATTCCTAACATTGTGGTTTATGGCCTTTGCCCCGCACGGGTCTTTCAATCCAAAGGAGGTCGGCTTCTGGATATCTATTATGTTCGGCCTAACCACAAGCTTTGGCACATCTTATATACTTTATATTATGCACAAAAAGTATGGTGATGATCGTAAAGAAGAAGCTGAAGGAGACTAATATCAAGGCTCACTCAAGCTATTCTGTACTCTGACTTTTTAAAACTGTCAAAGTTACTTTACCGGACTGATACAAAGTCTTCTCCTTTTTACTTTCTGTATCTGGTAGCAGGTTTGTTTTTCTCAAAGTATGACTTACCAGGCTACCAGATCCGGGAGCTTTGCTTCAATTCAAAATCCGCTCTTACATTAACAAAGCCCAAAGCGAGTACTTTACTCCTCTTCCGACTGATTGGTTACCTGGCCTTCGGTAGTAAAGCTGGCCGGAGCAGACCACTCACTCCAATTGAGGTTTTTATCTCGGTACCTCACGCGCCAGAAATAAGTCGTACCTTCATTGAGCTTTCTTACCTTTTCATCGGTCAGGTCATCGTCTTTCTGCAAATCCTGATAGGCATACCAGTCTTCAAACTGCTTCCAACTGTCAAAGACCGGCTCCTTAAAATCCTCAGTAGTGGCTACCTGCCAGTGGCTGGCGCCATGTTCAGCACTTGCCAGATCACTGCTGAAAGCATTGGCCTTGAGCAGGATATTGAAAACGTTAACACTTTCATTCTTAGGAGAAATGGCCTGAGGCGCAGTTGGTTTTTTGTCAAATCTCCATACGGTGACACTGTCTCTCAGCTCATTGTCTCTTTCCAGGTTTTCATTGCCCTGGCTAAAGCGCTTCACGGTAAACTTAGGATCGCCCTGATTGGGGTCTACTTCTACCATCACAAAGCCGTATTCATCCTGGGTTACGGTAAACTCATCATAGTTCTGCTGGGCAAACTCTCCCCAGTAGTCAATATTGCCACCCGAAGTAGCCACGTTGATCCACAAATGCTTATGATCCCGGGACTGCCCACGGGAATAACCATGCGTATGCCCGAAGAAATGTATACTGGGCTTGCCGGTTTCAGTGCTGAAAGCCTCCAATTTCTTCACCACTTCTCCGGTAAAATCCTCTTCCCCATCCAGCCAGAGTTCTGACTTATGAGGATGGTGCAACTGGGCAAAGACAAAGTCAATGGAGTCATTGTCACGAGTCTGATCTAGTACATTTTCCAGCCAGCCCAGTTGTGTACGGTTGCGATAGCCTTCGTTAGAGTCCAGGCCAATGATGCGCACATTGCCGTGGTCTTTGTACCACCAGTGCTCGTCAAATTCGGGACTGCCGTTTCTGGGCAGGCTGAAATACTTAAAGAAATACTGGGAGTTACGCTCATGATTTCCGGGAACCGGATAAACCGGAACCTTAGAGAATAAGTCCTGCGCAGGCGCGAAGAAATGATCTCTCCATTGCTCATACACCCCGCCATCAGATACCAGGTCGCCGGGGATCATCACCAGGGCGAGGTTCTCCGGTACTTCACCCTCAAACTCATTTTGCAGGTAAGTAAGAATGCCATCCTGCACAATCTCAGCAAACTTATCCGGCTTGCCGTCGTCAATCTGCATATCGCTCATAGCGACCAGCTGGAATGCCTGCTCGTCTCGGGCAAAAGGGGGAGTTTTGAACTGATAGATATCTGAAACTGCTTTGCCGGTTCTGACGCGATAATAATACAGGGTCAGGCGGTCCAGTTCTGTTAGGGCTACCTCATGCACGCGGGCGTCGGTATAGTTGATAGGGAAAGCTGTTCCTTTCGTTTTCTTGCCCAGCTTGGGCGAGGTGCCCCACTCTACGATACTTTCTTCTCCCGAAGAGGTCTCCCACATCACTTTGATGGAATGAGGCGTAGCATCCTGAAGATACGGCTTAATGGTGATTTCGCTAGAGGCATTATTCTGAGCGAGCGCAGGAAAGCTCAGCCCTAGCAATAGCAGGATAAAAGCTTGAATCTTTTTGGTCATTGGTGTTTAAGGTTAATAAGGCTCAACAAATATAGGGATAGTCAGTATTTAGGCTAGCCCATACTTTGCAGAATGACCAAAATTCCTGATTATTTTGGTAGAGAGGAAGTAATGCGTGTTAACAATACGTTACTTCTTACTTTTCAGACAGCATTCGGCTTACTTCTTTCCATACATCTGCGGCTACTGCTTCGGGTGAACGGTTTCCATCAGTGATGAAAATGTTCTCCTCATCTTTCACCTTATCAAAAGCTTCGTAATACTTATCTCTCACCAGCTTGAGGTTGTCCAGCGTCTCATACATTTCGGTAGTGTCGCGCCCCTTATTGATGCGTTCCATACTGATCTCCGGGGAGATATCTATAAAGATGTTGAGAGCAGGGCGCAATAGCTCCGCACTCATAGCATTGGCCTGTATGACCCAGTCCATCTCCATATGCACGGAATGATAGGCATAAGAAGAGAGGTAATAACGATCGGTCAGCACGGTATAGCCTTCTTCCAGCTTCTTCATGATACCCTCGGTTTTACTCAGCAGATGGTTCAGACGATCGGCTACAAACAGTCCGGCGATGACCTTATGATCGGCTTCCATGCGGTGACTGAAGATGTCCCTTATCATCTTACCGATGGGGCTGTCGGTAGGTTCAAAGGTAGTATATACTTTGTACCCTGCCTTCTCCAGTTGCTCTGCCAGCAGCTTAATCTGCGTACTTTTTCCACTTCCGTCTATCCCTTCCAGGGCGATCATTACATTCTTTGTCATGGCTTATCGGTCTGTGCTTCTAAAACTATCCGCGCCAAAGATAGGAGGTATGGATCAATTAGGCAGAGAATGATAATTTAAATTTGCAGTTGCAAACAGATTAGAATACTAGTCTTCAATCTCACCTTCTATCAGTTGTAGTATATGATCAATCAGCTCCATCAGGGGTTGGTAGTGGACGTATTCAGTGCTCACACTGTTGGAGATATAGAGCAGCAGATTGTTCTCAAAGGCGCGGGAGCTTAGCAAGTTCAGGTTGCTGTAGTGCTGCTCACTTTGGGGAATATCCAGTTCCTGGGTGGATATACCACTCAGATCAAAGATGGTTCTTACACTCCCGGCATCCGTTCTGAGCAGGTCTATCATCTCTTCCCGCTGCTGACGGAGGCTTTCTTCCTGCCTACGCAGGTTATCAATCACCGATTCCCAGGAGGTGAGGTAAATTCTGAGTTCAGCATTGGACACATCTTTCAGGCTGCCCGAGCTGATCATTTCGTTGAGTAAGGAGTTGTTAGGGTTGTAAACAATTTCTGAGGCAAAAGCATGGTAGAGCAGTTCGGATAATTCCTGCTCGCTGGGAAGCACACCTTCACTGATCAATCCGGCAATAGTCTTCGCACCTTCATAATTCTGCTGATTCACCTCCATCAGGGTTTGCAGCTTGGCCTTATTTCTCTCAAACTCACTTTTTAGCGCGTTCAGATAAAACTGCTCTTTTTCCCGAATGATACGGTTTTGATTCCAGTTGTTGATACTCAGGGCAATCAGGATACCGATCACCACCAGCACAATTTCACCGATGGCATAGAGCAGATATCGGCCAAACCTGCTCTCTGTCAGGAATTGTCTTCTAATATTGCGGAAGAATTTCATTGCGTTAAGAAGCTATCATCAAGGCAGCATCCTAGCATGATGGTAATTGTAGCTGCCGATGCATTTTTCCCTACAAGATAATAAATGTGCTGACTATTGGGGCAGTATTCCTTAGGATAAAACTTCCATCCCTTAGTAACAAGAAGAATATTTGGTACGCTTTAACAGTTCATTCCAAGTGAAGGAATCTTGACCGTTTTCCCCTCAACCTTATTGGACTTTTAGTATGGTCAAGATGCCTGACGGCATGACTGTAAGGCTTAGGGTATAAAGATATTTTTCATTCCGCATTGAAATGGAGCCGATGTGGCGCGGGAATCTTAACCACTTGTGCAGATTAAAAACTTTCATGATGTCCACTACGGTTTGGCTAAGATCCCTTCGCAAGACTACGGGATGACACAGTATAATAAGCTTTAGTTTGGCAATAACCAGAATAATGTCTAATGATTGGTAAGAAAGGGGCTTACCCGCCTCATCAGGTATAAAAGGAAGTGCTCTTTACCTCTGTGAGTTCAGGAGCAAGTCAAAGCGATTCTACGTATTTATAAGAGTCTAAAGCACTTCTCTTCCTAGGATTGATGCCAAAGTCATAGGACTTTAAGTCCAAGTCAGGTGGATTGTACGTAAATCCGGCTGACTTTTGGGCAAAGTCAGGTGGATTTACGTAGCAAACGTAAGTTGGCAAGGCTGCGTCTAGTGGAGCAGTGTAAAAGTAGTACGACTTACAGACCAATCCATAGAGATTCACGTAAAACATAAGCTTATTTACGTAGTTTCCGCCCGACTTAAGCCTAAGTTGTTACAGCCAGTGCGTGTAAGGTTCAGGATAAAGCTTTTCTCACTCCATCCTGATACTTAAACCAACAAGCAGGATACTGAGAGCACAGAGGCTATTCATCAAGCAGCCCAAAAGCCTCAAAGTTGGTCAGCAGATGATCGGCAAAGCGAAGAAAACCCAGGTCGGTAAAATGCACCCCATCTACTGTTCCTTCATGATCATCGCCCAAAGCTCCCTCATGGCTCACATAATAGATATGCTTCAATCCCTTTTCCTGTAGTTTTTTATATTCTTCCTGAAGGGCTGCGTTCTTTTTCATAAGCAATTCGTTCAGCTCCTGATTGAGATAAGCCCCTTCGTAGATGAGATTTTCTACCAGCACGATGGGTATTTCGGGTTTTTGCTGACGGATGATCTCCACCAAAGGAATCGTACGCTCACTTACCTCGTCCGGCTTCATATTGGGCAGGCAGTCAATCACATAAAAGCGGGCGTCAGTTTGAGCGATTAGCTCAGCAATGGGTGCTTCCATCTTGCCATTCCCGCTAAAGCCAAGATTGACCACTTCCACATCCAGCTTTCGGGAGATGATACTGGTATGCGCCATGCCGGGACGGGAAGCGCAGCCTCCCTGGGTGATAGATGTACCATAGAAAATGATAGGGTTTTGCCTTAAAGGTTCAGGTTTTTGTATCACACTAGCCGAGTCAATGCCAACCTCCAGCTTTTCCAGGCCGTCATAGAGGGGAAGGAACAATTTGTATTCCCGCCTCTCGGTGCTCATATGCTCTACCAGCAGTGCATTATTCTCTTTTCCAGTGGGTTTGGCGGTATTGACGTATTGCCATTTCCCCTGATGTTTGAAGTACAAATCCAGTCCCTTGATCCCGGTCTCCGCCATATGGGGCATATCCGCATCATTGAGTACCGTCCATCTCGCACTGATGCTGGAAGAGTTGGATAAAAAGCGCACTGTCAATCCAGCGGAGGATTTGGACAGGTTCCAGACCGGCTCTCTTACTTTTTCCTGATAAGCATCCGGTAAGCGGAAGTAGGGATTAGCTTTGAGAGATTCGTCTACACAGCTCCCTTCAATCAGAAAATGCTCTTTTCCATAGTACTGTATGCTGTCCTGTTCGGTCTGCTCCTGCGCATACAGCATATTAACATTGGTAATGAGCATGGAAATGAGCCAAAGGGAAAGAAAAGAAAGACAAAGTTTAGGCTGCGGCCAAAGAATCATCATCATAGAGGTAGAATTGCTGCTTGTTATTAAACAAATTCCAAGGTAATGATTATTTCTTTGTGCCCAGCAAATACAGGATAACGCCCGGACCGGACTTCATCTTACCGATATCCCAGTTAAAGCTATCTTTATTATCCAGCGTGCTGACCAGTTGCTGAATTTCCTTCACCGAATAAGTTCTCAGGCAGGAGACCATCCCATCCCACCATACGAATAAAGGCACGATCGGAATGAGGTAGGTAAACAGTATTCTGCCCAGCCTGAATGGACGGATCATGGGCGCAGTAAGTAGTACGGTAATGGGTGAAAAGAACATCGCCAGGAAGCTTTTGAAACTTCTTTCCTGCGCTTCAAATATGGCGATGGGCTGCTGAGCATCTACCGCATTTTGCAGTATGCGACGGGCATCTTCCGGTGTGAAATGATGCAGGGACAAAAACTGGGTTCTCAAGCCTTTAAGCTTCTCGGGCCCATCTCTGGCATCTACCGGCTCTGTAAGGTAATCTATATTTTCCGCCTGCTTTTTGGTATAGGCAAAAGCATCGGTATTGGGAAAGTAATCGGTGAGCAGGATTTTGAGCTGGGGAGTAGACTTTAAGAGTTCTTTGTTTAGCCATAGTAGCCCTCCTCCACCTCCCGAAGCAAGGTCTATGATTTGAGCAGTGCCACTATTCTGCAATCCTTTTTGCAGCAGAGGAATGGCTGGCTGGTACATTTTCGTTTGGTTGGCCAGAAACTGCAAAAAGTCGGTACCGTAGTTTCTCAAAAAAGATGGAAACCAGGGCAGGTCTTCAAATTCAAACAGATGGATGCGTGCCATAGCTTAGGCTGGTTGCTATGATAATTTACGCATTCTTTCCCTCTGAACACAGTCTTATTAATGAATTTAGGGTTTTTGAAGCGCACTTGTCAGTATATTCTGGTTGACCACTGGCCAGCCTTCACTGTCCCAGTTGATCTCGGCAATCTTCAGCTTGGCATGACCATTATCATTGATATCATAGGCATGGAAGACCAGATAATCTTTGTCCTCAAAAGTATAGGCGCTGTTATGGCCTACCCCTGCCCAATCCTGATTACCTTCTATCACCAATGAGCCTCCTCCTTTTGCCATAGATTTTCCTTCCTTATCCAGATAAGGGCCGGTCACATGCTCCGATCTGCCTACCACCACTTTGTAGGTACTATTCTCACCCCGACAGCAGTAGTCCCAGGAGGCGAAGAGGTAGTACATTGAATCTTTTTTAAATATAAAAGGCGCTTCAATCGCGGCATCGCCCGGATGCGCATCAGCCAGGCCCGGACTACGCTCACGGCTGGCAATAGTGAACCATTCCTCTGGCTCCGCCAAAGCATCTCTATTGGGTATCAGCCTGACCAGTTTGAGTCCGCCCCAGAAGGAACCGAATGACAGCCAGGGATAACCTTCTTCATCGGTGATAAGATTAGGATCAATCGCATTCCACATATCCCGGTTAGGCACCGACTGTATGACCATCCCCTGGTCTTCCCATTGGTAATCCGGGTCATCGGCATCCAGCGTGGTATTGGTGACCAGGCCAATGGCCGAAGTATTCTTCCCAAAGGCTGAGACTGAGTAATACAGATAATATTTGCCATCGTAGTAACTGATGTCGGGAGCCCAGAAATGTCCACGGAAGCCGGAAACCGCTTCCTGCGTCCATTCGGGAGCTTCATCAAATACGCGTTCTTCTTCCTTCCAGCTTTGCATATCGGTAGAGGAGAAAACAGAGATACCCCTTCCCGTGCAGAAGAGATAATAAGTATCTCCCTCCTTTATCATCACCGGATCGTGTACACGAATATCTGTCTGCTGGGCTAGGCAGTTATTAACAACGCTGAAGCTTAGAATACAACATATTCCTAATATGAAGAGCGTATTTGATAAATAAGTGCTGGAGGTTTCTAATGCTAATGCTTTTTTCATCACTCTGTTCCGAATTTGATTACCGACAAAGAATAGGGCGCAACCTCTACTGTAAACTGCTCTCCTGTAATGTCAATGCGCTCGTATACCGGACTAATATTTTCGGGTGACACAAAAGAATTCTCCTCTTCCAGCCTCTTACTTTTCAGCACTGTCATCGTTCCGCTCTGATCAATGCCTGATGCTCCCTCTACTTCCAGGTCCAGCTGCTGGTTAGTAGCAGTGGTATTGACCACTTTTATGATAAGCTGCCCGTTCTCCGCATCTTTGACAGCGGAAGCATAAAGCCCTTTGTCCCCGATTACCGGCTTTTCATCTTCGCTTAGCTTCAGCAGATGCGTTCCTCTGTTGGTGGAGAATAGCTTTTGCACATAATAATTAGGCGTAGCATAAGCTTCCAGATTGTTGAACCAGATGAGGTCGGGTGTCCACTGCCAGCCATCGGCATGGGCAAAGAGAGGTGCATAAGAGGTGAGGTGTACTACTTCCGCATTGCGCTCCAGGCCGGTCATGAAAGCTGCCTCGGCCAAAGCACATTCCCAGTTGTTTTTATTGTTTGGGCTGGCAATGGCTACGCTCTGCGCAGCATATTCTCCAGCAAATATCTTCGGGCCATTGCGGTCATAGCTGTCGTAGCGATCGGCATTATCCAGAAACCACTGGAGATTGCGGTAGTAGTGTTCGTCAATGATCTCAGCATCCAGCTTCTTAAGCTCCTGTATACCATACTCAAACATTTCGCCATCAGGAAAGGGACCGCTGCCCGATACGATGATCATCTCCGGATAACGGGATTTGATGGCCTCCTCAAACACTTTGTAACGCTTGATGTATTCCGGTCCCCACTGCTCATTACCTATGCCGATGTATTTCATGTTGAAAGGCTCAGGATGTCCCATATCAGCCCGCACCTTACCCCAGGGAGAATCAGTAGAACCATTGGCAAACTCAATCAGGTCAAGTGCATCATTGACATAAGGGTCCAGTTCATGCATAGGCACCAGTTCTCCGGTATTGAACTGGCAGGCGATACCGCAACTCAGGATAGGCAGAGGCTCAGCTCCCATATCTTCAGCGAGCTGAAAGTACTCAAAGAAGCCCAGCCCAAAGCTCTGGAAATAATCGGGTGTGGGGCGGTGACTAAATTCCGTATTCCAGCGGTTGATCAACAGTTCACGGTCTTCTATATCGCCCACTGTTTTCTTCCACTGATAGCGGCGGGCAAGTGTACGACCTTCTACGATACAGCCTCCGGGAAAGCGCAGAAAGCCGGGGTCCAGATCGTCCAGCAATTGTACCAGATCGGCCCGCATGCCTTTAGGACGATCTTTCCAGGTGTTGGCAGGAAAGAGCGAAACCATATCAAGATCTACTTCACCTTTACCTTCAAACTGAATCTCAAGATGCGCTTTCATCTCTGTACCGGTAGTGGTAAAGTTAGCCTCGTAGGTTTTCCAATCATTGCCTGAAGGCGAAACTGTGGTTTCTCCAAGAGAATTACCCAATGAATCCACTAAGGCAATATGCATTCTGGAGTTTCCCTCCTGCTGTCGGGCCATCACGCTAAAGTTGTAATCTTCTCCTTCTTTTACGCCCATTCCCCTGAAGCCGGTATTGGTTAGCAAATAACCGGTATCTGCTTTAACCGTAACGCGAAGGAAAGTTGTATTAGGATTGGCGGTTGACCCTTTAAGAGCCGAAGCAAAACCGGAGTGATCATTCATGGAGAAGCGGTCGCTCTTAGGCTGTTCCCACCCCATCAGCGGATCATCAAACTCAAATGAACGGTTTTTGATCATCTCCGCGTAGATGCCTCCATCGGCAGCGAAATTGATATCTTCAAAGAAAATACCGTACATGGTGGGCTGTATTTCTGTCACTACATCAGCTACATTGATCACATAATGGTGTGAATCTTTTCCAGAAGAGGACTGGGCTAACAGATGAGCATGTATCAACAGTAGCAGTAAACACAAAGCGGAGCGACCATACCATACTAAACCATTCATACTGTTTTTCATAGGATAATTTATTGGCTATTTGCTTGATCGTTAGGGTTAAATAGAGCTGTCAACCTTCACAAAGCCTTAGACAATTCTGAAGATAAATTCAACCTTCTACCATTATACCCAATCTTTCAATGAAATGAAATGCTACGAACAGCCTAAAGTCAAATGAGAAGTTGTTTATTGATTATCAGCAGCAAATGAATAGACATTGGAAAACGAGATACTTCTTTCCTCCCAAATAAGCTTACTCTTTTGTTGCGCATACTTACCCCTAAGATGCTAAGTGTTTGCTTATGGCTTACTCACATGCAGAAGTATCTCGTAATCAACAACCTAGCACTACAATTCAATTTTTTGTACCTGCGAGTAGAGCATTTCTTCTACCCCGGCGGTTTTTACACCTACCCTAGCAAATACATAGCCTTTGCCGGATATGCTGGCTGGTATCTCAGCACTTAGATTCAGGGGCGTACCCACTTCAACTTCTGCACCGGGCAGGATCATCTCCCCTTCTTTGCGTACTTCATCCACGATCATGGACTCTCCTATGTAAAGCGAAACATACTCCACGCCCAGTACCGGATTAACGCCTTCTACCGAAAATGTGGCATTTACCATATTTCCACTGCCACTGATGTTCTCATCTCCAATGATGTAATAAGGATTAACCGCCACATCAATCTCGGCACTGCCGTTGAGATTAACGTCTATGGAGTCTTCTCTCTCCAGCCAGGGACCATTTCCTCTGAGCAGAACCAGTTTGTAGTCACCATCAAAAAGTTCGGCAGAAAAGCTGCCGTCCTGGGCCACAAATACGGGTATTTTTTCAAAATCGTCATACCCATACTGCCAAAGCTCTAATTGTACACCATCACTTCTTAGGCCTAAAGGAGCATCATTGTAGACGATTTGTCCAGTGAGGGTGGATGATGGCGGCTCAAAGTTATCCAGTTCGCAGCCTGATAATGTGACTACTGCTAAAAGAAAAACAATATATATATGTTGAATACTTTTCATGACGCAATACAATTAATGGAATGGGTTTCTTACGAGTTCGGGATTATTATTCAATGTACCGATGGGTATTTCCGAATAATAATTGCTCAGCTGGAATAATCTGGGTGCGAGGAAACGAGGGGCCCTCATTTTCATATAGACATACTTGCCGTCCTTGCTGGGATCGTCAGGATGCACTACACGATAAGGGTACATGGCATATACGCTAGCCTCAGGATTTTCTATGGCGCCGTTCCATACTTCATGCGCTTCTCTCCAGCGCTTAAGGTCCCACACCCTATGGTCTTCAAAAGCAAGCTCTACGCTTCTTTCATTCTGTATTTTTTCTAATGTCAGGTCATCCGCTCCCAAACTGTTGGCCGGAAATCCGGCACGCTCTCTGAGGCGGTTGACATAGCCCAGAGCTTCGTCGGTCAGGCCTAATTCGTAAGCGGCTTCGGTAGCATTGAGGTAAATTTCTCCCAAACGGAAGCGGACCCACCAAGTATCGCTTTGTATACCCCGGGTACTGGACTGAGGCGCATCATCCACGTACTTGCGGAGGTAGAAACCAGTATTGGAGACTTCAGTAGTGGTACGGTGAGGACCAGCCAGCGCTGTTAATACTCCTCCATCCTCATATGTTGTACCCAAAGCATCTTCTACAATATCGTAGTTTTGACCATTCCAGACCATTACTCCGGCCTGCATCACTATTTCCTGTCCTTTGAAGGTAGCGCCGGGATAGACTATGGTTCCGTACAAGCGGGCATCTTTGTTGGCAAATATGTCTTCAGGATTATCATAGTAGATATAGTCGCTGTCATCCGCAGTACGGGTTCTCAGTTCACCTGAACTTCCATCCAGGTACTCAAACCTTTCTACCAGACCCAATGAGGGTGTGATTGCTGATGAACTCAGGTTATCCTCCCGAATAGAGCGGACAATGTTTTCATAAGCAAACAGATGTCTTTTGTCAGCTGATAAGAGGAAATCCTGTACCCAGATGACTTCTGTATTGTTCGTTTTGGAAGTAACCGCTTCATAGAAGTTAGCCCCCAGATCGGGATTATTCTGATACAAAGCATAAGGACCTTCATTGATGATGATGCGTGAAGCTTCCAGTGATTCGGTATAATACTCATCGGCTCTGGAAGCCGGGATACCTACCTCGCCTCCCGGTGTATTAATAGGCACCGGCATCTGGTTGTTGTACTTCGCAATTGACGCTGCATACAGCATCGCTCTGCTTTTAAGCGCCATTGCAGTAAATCGGTTGGCCCGGGTTGCACTTCCATCATTACCCAATTGATCAGCTATGGCATCAACCTCCGAGGCGATAAAGTCATATACTTCTTCTTCCCTGCTGCGCGGTAACTGAAGATAAGAAGGATCACCGCTAAAGTCATAAATAAGCTGCTCAGTTACCAAGGGTACACCACCCATACGCTTCACCAGTTCAAAGTAAATATAGGCTCTTATGAATCTTAGCTCCGCTGTGAACTGCTGCTTCTGGGATTCGCTCAAAGCAGTAGACTCTGTTTCTATCTTGTCTATTGACAAATTGATGTCACGGATGAGTCCGTAGTCCCAGTAATTCCATCGCCAGATAGGATAAGCAGGAATGTTATTTAAGCCTTCATTATTCGCAAAGCCCGACCACATGGCATCGGTATAAGCGGCCATTTCTGTCCAGCCACCGGTAAGAGAGTAATGTGCTGGCAATCGGTCATAGAAATTGGATATGGTACCCAGAATCAAATCAGGGTCGTTCCACACCTGGTCATCTACCAGAACTGTGTTGGGCTCCCTTTCCAACCAGTCAGATTCACAGGAAAATATGGCTATCGCTAATGCGGAGAGCATTAATGTTTTGATATACTTCATAGGTTGTTATAAAGTTAAATTGAAACCAAAGTTGAACAAGCGCTGCTGTGGATATACCAGGGCATTTTCCGGGATAATTTCCGGATCAAAACCATAGTCTTTGGTATTGTCTATAGAGAAAAGGTTGGTACCATTAGCGTATACTCTTAGACTGTTAATTCCAACCTTATCCAATAGTGAGCTGGGTAAGTTGTATCCTATTTCCAGGTTTCTCAAACGGATATACTGTATGTTGACCATCCAGAATGTGGAAGTACGAGAGTAGTTAGGGTGCCCCCAGTCGTTCCTGATAGCAGGATATGTTCCAGAAACCCACTCACTATCAGCATTGTAAGGGTCTACCCTTCTCCAGTTGTCTTCAAACAAATAATCGGGTGAAGTTCCGTTGTTAGGGAATGGATAACGTAGCTCCCAGTTACGGTTGTAGCTCTGTAGGGAAGCACCAGCAAAAGTAAAGGACATAGATAATCCTTTGTAGGACACTTCACCATTGATGCCAAAGCTCAGGTACGGATTCCGTCCCAATCCATACCCGATGGGCCTCTCATCCATATTATTGATGATATTGTCCCCATTGACATCTTTAAATTTCAAATCGCCTGGCAGATGAGTTCTGTTTCCCTGTAAATCATTATTGATAGGATAATTGTCAATCTCTTCCTGTGACTGGAACTGCCCTACTACTTCATACCCCCACTGTATCCATGCCCAGCGATCTTCTACAGCGGTGCGGTATTCATCCCATGAATTACCATAGCGAGGTTTGTAACGCTCCAGGAATCTCCATCGGGACAGCGTAGCGTTGGCTCCGATTTTGAACTGGATTTGGTCATTCACTCTACCAGTATAGGTCAGCGCACCTTCAATACCACGGTGGGCATCAGATTCCAGATTTTCAACAGGAAGAGTATAACCTACTTCATCGGGTAAACGAACATCATATCTACCGGCGGGTAATCCTTCTCTTCTTCTTTCAAACACATCAAACTGACCAAATAACTTGCCTTCAAACAAGCCGATATCTATACCAATATTGGTAGTAATGTTGTCAATCCAGGAGAAATTGTTAATGGGTGGGTTTCTGGGGTCTACTCCCGGCACCAGGCCACCATTCAGCACAGCGCTTCCCCCGGCTCCTGTAAGAAAATCGTAGCCAGCATAATAGCTGTAAGGAGCGATGACAAATGCATTGTTCTGATAGAGTCTTTCGTTTCCAATATAACTGTACGATGCTCTTAATTTCAGTTCGCTTATGAAGTTAACGTTGTCCATAAAGGCTTCTTCGGATATTCTCCATCCGGCAGAAACACCTGGAAAGAATCCGTAGCGGCTATCTTCAGGAAAGAGAAAGGAGCCATCGTATCTACCTAAGACTTCCAGAAGATATTTGTCTTTGTATGAATAATTAAACCTACCAATATATCCCTGGCGTGCTTCTTCGCTCAACTCATCTATCAACAGGTCCTGATCATTAAATGACATGATGGGGATATAATTATTCGGCGGAACGGTATGCACTACCTGATAATGTCGCTGACGGTCTACCCGCTCAAATCCCAATAAAGCACTGATATTATGGTCGCCAAAGGCCTTTTGGTATGATGCCTGAAACTGCCCTACCCGGTCTATCAGATCTTCTCTGCGCCTCTCTCTCCAGGGGTTTTGATTACCTCCGGTGATTTCGTATGTATCAGTATCCTCATTATAGGTATAGGTATCATAAGTATACTCAAAGCCATCAAAATCCAGATTGGCAAAGGAGTAGGAATAAGTACCTTTGAGGGAAAGACCAAAGTCAAAATCATATTCAGCGTAGAAATTTCCTTTTACCGTTCTCCAGGTATCATCTATGTATCCGGTTATTTCTTCGGTATAGGTTGCCGGATTCACATTCACATTGTGGGTGGTGTTGATGTAATTGGGATTGTCGTTGGCGTAAGGCCTTTCAGTAGGCCACATGGAGAAAATACTGAGGAAAGGATTGAAGTAATCATCCAGTCCCGGTACGCCTACCTGTTGGCGGTCTTCAATTCTACCACTCAGTTGTGTACCTATCCTTAGTCCGTCAGTAAGTGTAACCTCTATATTGGATTGAAAATTAGTACGGTTGAAGTTGTAATCATCAATCAGTGCATCCTGGTTGAGGTGGCTTAAAGAAACGAAATACGTGGCATTTTCGCTTCCCCCCGAAGCATTACCATTCAGGTAGTACTGGGGCACGTTAGGCTTAATCACAAAATCATAATAATCAAAGCTTTGATAACCAGGCTCAGTACCGAGTCGCCATCTTTCCAACTCTTCGGGTGAGATATCTGCCGGAGCAGGTCTTCCCAGGTTCACTTCAGACTCTACTCTCGCTCTCAGGTACTGGTAAGCATTGGCCGGTCTGGGATAGCGGGTAAAATTCTGTAAGCCATAGTAACCTGACAGATTGATCTGCGCCTCCTGGCCAGCTTTTCCCTTTTTGGTAGTCACCAGCACTACGCCATTGGCAGCCCTTAAACCATAAATGGCTGCCGAACCATCTTTCAGAATGGAAATACTTTCTATATCATTTGGTCCCAGGTTATTGAATTGTGCTTCATCAGAAGGAATACCATCTATAACATACAAAGGGGTACCGAGATTACGTATCTGTAATGAAGTAGCAGCACCAGGTCTTGCATCTCCCTGGCGGGTAGTGATTCCCTGAATTCTACCCACGAGTGCTCCCGATGTGGTGACTGCCGGAATTTTAGTAAGCTCTTCAGAGTCAACACTTCCTATCGCACCGGTGATGGTCTCTTTGGTTTGCGTACCATATCCAACCACCACTACTTCGCTCAGGTTTTGTATATCGGGTGCCAGGTTGATGTTGATCGTACTTTGGCTGCCTATTTCTACCTCTTCAGGCGCATAACCTACTGATGAAAATACCAGTATATCAGCATCCTCAGAAACAGTAAGCCTGTAATTTCCATCAATGTCAGTAACTGTACCGGTAGTACTACCTTTAACAAGTACGTTGACACCTGGCAATGGCTCTTCAGATTCTATATCCGTGACCTGACCATCAATTGTTCTGGACTGTGCCCAGGCAGAAGGTGCCTGAAAAATGAAGCACAAAATGAAAGAGAGGCACAAGTAGCTGGTACGCCTATACCTCTTCAGCCCGGCTAAGAGGGGTAAGTAAATATCATTCATAGTGTTTTAGGTTTATAAAAAATGTATTAGTTCTAGTTGGCAGCTCACCAGGTGAGCTCTTTTTAAAGCGGTTTATCCATAAGTCCACCTGCTGTTTAAGGAAATCCTCGCTTTGAAGATTATGAACTTGTTTGTTGAAATACTGCGCATATATACTTATTGCGTTGAAATATCAGGCTAAAGCATATTTAGCTTATGTCTAAAAGTGACAAAAGGGAGGGAGGAAGGGGTGGACTAATGTTTTTTATTGGTGGATATATTTGTACACCTAAAACATTTTATAAAAACAACAGTGATTTATCGGTAAAATTAAACCAAGCTCAAAGGATGCGTTGATTTGGTGTAAATTTATTAATCAATACTGATCTCTTTCTTTAAAAAATCTGTAGGGGACTGACCAAAATGTTTACTAAAAAGACGTGAAAAGTATTTGGGGTCATTGTATCCTACTGCATAAGCCACTTCGGAAATATTCATTTCTGTTTGCCTGAGCAGTTGCTGAGCCATCTTCATTTTGAGATGATTGATAAATTCTGTCGCAGACTGGTTGGTAAGGGCATTAAGTTTTTTATGCAACAAGCTACGGCTGATGCCCATTTCTTTTACTAATTCCTGCACCCCAAAGCCCGAATTCTCCATATTAGCCTTTACAGTTTGGATAGCAAGTTCCAGAAACTTTTGGTCTTTTCTATTGGATGTAGCGTCAGTAACACTGAAATCATCCGCCTGTAAAAAATACTGCCTGAGTTTATTTCTGTTTTCTATAAGATTATGTACTCTGGCCTCTAGTATTTCAAAGTTAAAGGGCTTGGGAAGGTAGTCATCAGCACCTATTTCCAATCCTTCTATCTGGTTTTCTACCGTGCTTTTTGCAGTGAGCAGTATAAGGGGAATATGGCTGGTACTCAGATTATTTTTAAGGCTGGCGCAAAGTTTTAAACCATCTACTTTGGGCATCATTACATCGCTAATTACCAGCTCGGGATTAAATTTTTCGGCTAGCATTATACCTGCTTCGCCATCACCGGCTTCCAGTACATTATAGGTTTTGCACAAGCGCAGACTAATAAATTTCCTCAAATCAACATTATCCTCCACAACTAGAATAGTAGCTTTGGCTTTATCAAAGCTTTGAGGAACTTCATTAATTTCTACCTCTTCTTTGCTCACCATAAGCTCATTTTTGAGCATCTCCACCTGCTGATGCAGATTAAGCCCTTCCTGATTCCTATCCGTTAATTCGTCTGTCTCGTAAGCACCTTTTAAGCAGGGAAACTGTATCTCAAAGACCGAACCTTCTCCCAATTTGCTTTCCACAAAGATTTCTCCGTGATGTGTTTTAATCAGCTCTTCGGTGAGGGCCAGACCTATGCCTGAGCCGCTGATTTTAAACGCCTCTTCCGAAGTAATTCGGTAAAAACGTTTGAATACCAGTGGTAAATTTTCTTCGCTGATGCCAATGCCTGAATCTGAAATTCTGATACTGATTACCGTTTTGTGGTCATGGGTCAGGCTTTCATGTGCTTTTAGCCTGGACTCCTTATAGGTTAATCCTTTTACTTCAAAACTTACTTTACCTTTTTGCGGGGTATATTTAAAAGCATTGGAAAGCAGATTATAGAGGATATTCTCAAGTTTCTGTGTATCGTACCAAACTTCCTGTGGTAGCTCAGCCTCCTGATAATTGAACTTGATTTTCTTAAGCTCGGAAAGAGGTTCAAAAGCGTGAAATACATTCTGACAGAGTTCACTAATATCTCCCTTCCTGACCTGTAATTCCAGTTTACCTTTTTCAATTTTTCTGAAGTCCATAATCTGGTTGACCAAATGGAGCAGGCGTTGCGCATTACGGTTGATCAATGTCAGGGTATGCTGTACTTCAGTGCCAAGGCTTTTCTCATGCATCAACTTTTCCAAGGGACTAAGGATCAAAGTCAGAGGAGTTCTGAATTCATGGGAGATGTTGGTAAAGAAACTTAGTTTCAGTTGACTTACGAGTTTCAGTTTTTTATTCAGATGAATCAGTTCGTCTCTCTGGCTCAGGATCTCTTTGTTTTGATGCTCAAGTTTTTGATTCTGTCCACTGATAAGTTTCTGCTGTTCTTCCAGTTCGCTGTTGTTACGCTGCAGTTGTACTGCCTGAAAAGAGAGGGCTTCTTTCTGCTGATTGATTCTTTCGGTTCGTTCTTTTACCTGTCTTTCCAAGACCAGTTTCTGCCGCTTGAGCGTATAGGTCCGCAGTCGGATGTAGCCAAAAATCAAACCGACAAACAAAATCAGGCTCAGTATTCTAAACCAAAGTGTTTCCCAGAATGGAGGAGCGATATGGATCATGATAGCTTTAGCTTTATCATTAAACTCACCATTGGAGCCAGAAGCTTTGATTTTAAACGTGTATTCACCTGGTTTAAGATTGGTGTAGCTGGCATATCTTCGGTCGGAGGTGACATAATTCCAATCCTTTTCAAGGCCTTCCAGGATATAAGCGTAGCGTATCATGTCTGGCTCCTGATAATTGAGAGAAGAAAACTCTATCCCCAGTATATTCTCCTTATATGAGAGATTAATTTCTCCGGCTTTGGAAATGCTTTGCTGAAGTACCTCCACTCCATTGTACACCTTCCCAGGCACTACTGATTCATTGAGCAGCCTGATATCAGTGATCACCACCTCAGAAGTTTGCTCTATTTCCTTGATCCAATCCGGATAAAAGGCATCCAGTCCGTCCATACCTCCAAAGTACAGCTTCCCTTCATCGTTTTTGTAGGAAGCCGACCAATAGTATTGATTATTCAACAAGCCATCGGCCATGTAGAAATTTCTGACCTTACCTGTCTGCGGATACAAACGAGTCAAGCCATAGTCTGTACCCAACCAAAGATTTTTTTCCTCATCCTGTTGTATGCTGTAAATAATATTATTGCTCAGACCATGATTCGTAGTAAAAGACTCAAACCATATGGAATCTCCATCAGCATGTAATCTATTGATTCCCTGACCGTAAGTACCGAACCAGAGATTTTCATCTTCATCCTGCAACACAGAAATCACATAGTTGCCGCTAATAGTCCGAGGATTAGAGGAATCATGAGTGTATTTTTTTACCAAATAAGGTTCTCCCGCTTTGTCAGACCGGATTTGATAAAGTCCGTTACGAGTCCCTGCCCATAAGTTTTGGTCTTTATCAAATAGCAGGCAGCCTACTCCGGTAATTTTTGTAGCGCTTTCATCTGAAAATTTGGTGTCAAAGCGGTTATCCTGCAAATTATAATGCACCAGTCCATTCAGCGTACCTATCCACAAATCACCGTACTGATCTTCCGCTATCGTAGAAATATAATTACTTACCAGGCCTATATTTTGTAGCTGATGATAATGAAGAAAATAAGGATTAGCAGTATTTTCATTCATCAGCACATTGAGTCCCCCGCCCCATGTTCCTACCCAAAGCCTACCTTCCAGGTCACGGTGAATGCTGGTTACAAAGTCACTGGAAATAGACTGCTCCTCTTCAGGGTTTTGCTGAAAATAGTGAAACTTACCTGTTAGTTTATGATAACGATTCAACCCGCCACCAGCAGTGCCTATCCATAAATACAGTGAGTCTTCAAATACAGAATTAACCGTACTATTGCTCAAGGTATTCTGGTCGTCAGCCTTGTACTCAAAATGCTCAAAAGAATTCTGGTTTACATTGTATAGGTTGATACCTCCTCTTTCAGTGCCAATCCAGATATTTCCCTTATCATCCATCATCAGACAGTTGATAAAATCATTACTCAGGCTATGCTCCACCTGGTATTCATTCTGGTAATTAATAAACCCATGCTCACCTTTATGCTTGATGCTAAGTCCACCAAGTGTAGCTACGATGAGCTTTCCTGAGCCATCTTCTATGATATCCATAACAGCATTATGCACCAGGCTGGAGGAATCCGAAGGTAAACTATAGATACGATAAACGGTATCGGAGCCAGGCATGTAGCGGTTTAATCCATACTCAGTACCTATCCAAACATCTCCGTTAGCAGCTTCATAGATAGATGACACATTGTTTGAAGATATGCTATTAGGATTATCGGGCTGATGATACAGATGCTTTTTTTTGGATGTATTTGAGTCAATAAGTGTAATTCCTTCATCCGTACCCACCCAAATATTGTTCTTGCTATCACTTAGTATGGTATTCACTACCGAACCATTAATCTCATCCTCCCCTACGCCAAGAGCATAATGTTTGTCCAAAATGATCAAGCTGTTTTTTCTATTGAGCTTTAGATATGAAATGCCTTGGTCAGAAGCTACCAGTAACACTGAATCTTTGTGTAATACCACAGAACGAATTGCGGTGTTTAGCTGTGGATAAGCAGCTTCAGAAATTTTTTCAGCCTTAACAAATTGTCCCTGATCATACAGATAGGCATACAAACCTTGTTGAGTACCTATCCACAAATTGCCATTCGGCCCATCAAGAAGAGAATAGATAAAATTATTTAGCAACCCATAAGAAGGGGAATGTTCACTATTGAAGGTTTCAAAAGTATAGCCATCATAGCGACACAGTCCGTTCCATGTTCCAAACCACAGAAAACCCTGGCTGTCCTGTAACATACAGTCTACCATATTCTGAGCCAGTCCATCCTCAATAGTAAGATGTTGGAATCTGGCGCTACGGTGTTGAGCCGACAGACTTTGAGGAAAAATAAGTATTACCCAAATCGCTAAAATTATTAAAATACTTATGCTTCTATAGAGGTTGATTTTCATATTGATCTGTTACCAATAACTCCCAAGATGTAGTTTATTAACTCATAAGGTACGATAATTAATACAGATTTAGCAGTCTGCCCCTGCTCCAAATGAGGCTGAATTACTAATGAAAGTCCTAAATTTTAAGCAGAAACAGATAATTAATATCACCCCAAAAACTTCTTTTTCTAAAAAAATAAAATTGTATTATCCTAATAAATATTTATTTATTCAAATATTTTGATAAATTTCTCCATTAACTTACTACCAAAACTATTGACTCTTATCTAAATTTTTAAGAAAATAGTTAACTCTAGCATATACCTATTTTTTAACCATGTTGATTATTTCTATCCCAAAAAGCGCAAGTACTTCCTTACTGGATACTTTTGGTAAATTACACGCTCTACCCTCAAGACAATTAGACTTCAAGAACAACCAAGCGGATGAAAGGTTTCCTCAGTTAAGCAGATATCATAATGATGCCTGTAAGCTCAGTAGAGGTGATTTATCCATCTTAATGGATAATAGAAAGCTTTATAAACAACACATACTGCCTACTGAGCAACATGTAGCGTTACTGAAAAATGTTAAAAAAGTAATTTTGCTAAGAAACCCCTACGATATTCTCTTATCATACAGAAGAGGTACAATAAAAGGCATACATCGTGAAAAAAACGGTTTTAAAGTCAGTTTCACTGAAGGTGAGTGGGTAGAAAAGGCCGAAAGAAATGGTTTCTTAGACGAATTAAGAAATTTTTATGATGGTTGGGCGCAGCATGAAGATGAACATACCCTTCTATTAGGATATAAAGAATTAACACATGAGCCCCAAAAGACCATAAACGAAATAGAAAAGTTTTATGGGCTACCAGTAACGAAACGAAAAATTAACCTTTCAAAAAAGAGATACTCCCGTCATCCGAAAATTATAGAAATCCACCGGAACTTTCGTAGAAAACTTATGCGATTCATTGCCAAACACAACTATTACGAACCTCTAAAGAATTGCCAGACTTATCTGCGCAATCACGGTATCAAATGGGTTTAGCAATAAAGCTAAATCTTAAAAGTATAAAACCGACTTAATCTAGTTTAAGTCGGTTTTTTGGTTGCTAAAATTTTCTGATTGATTAATCGTTATTGTATGCTTTATCCAAAAACAGATAACGATCGTCATCCTTTGCTTCTACTGCTTTAGACTCTACATCAATGACCATAACGGGTGGCGTAGCATCTGCCGCTTTCGCCGCCGGCCATTGAGGTAAGCCTTTTCCATTGGGATTACCGGTCAGGACAAAATTAGCAAAGTAGTTCTGCATAGTTTCAGATACTTTAAAGTCTTCTGCCGTCCAGGCATACACATCAATGAGTGGCAGATTACCCATAGCATATTCAATTTCTGCTGCATGAGGGGCTCCTACCGGCTTTGGTTGTGCCGGTGTATTTTCATCTTTTTTGACAGTACCGCCAGCCAATCCCGATTCCAAAGTTTCATCTACCAAGGGAGGCCTCAGCTTGCTATAAAGATACCGGTAAACCGGCTGATCAGCATTTTTTCGGTGCAGGTCAAACCACTTCCAGGTACTGTAAGCGATAAACCTGTCGGATGCCAATGCTGTGGCTGAAAGTTCTATTTCTTCAGGAGAGCTATGGGGATATAACTCCAGGACGCTTTCGTAATCTTCAGGATATACTTCTTTTACTTTTTGTATGTAGTTTTCTTCCGTGTAAGGCTGCCCTTGCATGAATGCCATGCCCGGAATCTCAGCAGAGTTCCACCCTACAAGCAAGGGCACCTGGGCCTGTTCTCCTGCCCTGAAAATCTCCGGTAAAGATTCAGGAAGAAAATACCCATCAATAACCGAGGGGAAACCAAAGCGCTTGGATTCGTTATATGCTCCAAATATTTCCTCAGTACTTAAGGCTCTTAGCTCTTCCAATGATTGATATCCGGCATTTTCAGCAAACTCTTGTCCTATCTTCTCAGCTTCGTCCAGGGGAACGGGTGCGAGGGTAGGGTTAATGGCGGCACCACTTTCTCCAATTGCCCCGGCGATTAGCTCTTTGGACAATGGAGAGGCCATCTGAGCACTTACCGAAATAGAACCTGCTGATTCTCCGGCAATCGTCACTCTACCAGGATCACCACCAAAGGCAGCAATATTATTCTTTACCCACTCTAAAGCCGCATGCTGATCTAATAAGCCATAGTTACCGGAAGCATGATACGGAGCTTCTTCACTCAATTCAGGATGTGCAAAAAAGCCAAAGATATTTAAGCGATAATTCACCGTTACGGCTACCATACCCTTCTGTGCCATACTTGCTCCATCATAACGAGGCTCGGAACCGTCGCCAGCTACAAAGCCCCCTCCATAAAAATAAACCAGTACTGGTAGACTTTCTGAGTTGTTCAGGGCAGGAGTCCATACGTTTAGATAGAGACAATCTTCACTTATAGTATCAGAACGAAACTCCATGTCACCAAACACATTGGTCTGCACAGGCGAAGGACCAAACTCTTTAGTTTCCATGATACCTTCCCAGGGTTCTGCAGGCTGAGGAGCTTTCCATCTCAGTTCACCTACCGGTGGTTGTGCAAAGGGAATACCTAAAAATAAATCCAGATCCGTATTATTATCATGAAAACCTTCTATTACGCCCTGTGCTATCTTTGTTCGTACGGAGGTGTTATTATCGCTTTGTGCCATAAGAGATATACTCATCAAAAAAATTAATCCTATGGTATAGATTGTTATTCTCATAATTAAGTTTCTGTTAAACTTGACCCACCAATTTACTTAAAAATTGAGACCTGGCTTATAAAACACTGAATAAATCACTGTTTTATCTTATATAAAGATAACTTCAGCAGACAATTATTTATTTTCTTTCCGACACTATATTCCATGCAGGATGCTTATTTAATTCATCTTCCAGACTGGCTTTGATCCTTTTTTCTTCTTCTGAAAGATTGGCTGCGGACAGCGGATTTTCTTCCAGAATGTCCTGCTTAAGATTATAAAAATTACCGTCCTGATACAGCTTATAGTCTAATGTTCTTACAAACTGGTTTCTATGCTGGTTAACATTCTCACCCCACCTTGGATCATAATGGACAAAAGCATTTTCTCTGGCTTGCTGTGCCTGTCCACTCAACAATGGATAAAAACTTTTTCCATCAGCCTTTACTTGTTTTCCTACTAGCTCAGCCAATGTTGGAAAAAAATCACTAAACTCAATCAAATTTTCATAGACTAAACCTTCCCGAATCTTTTCCGGCCAGTATGCAATCAGGGGCACATGCGTACCGGCATCAATGGTATTACCTTTACCTCCTCTTACTAAGCGTTCTTCTGTTTTGGTAGATATGGTAGGGTGGGTGCCATTGTCTCCGGTAAAAATGAGAATGGTGTTTTCATCAAGTTCCAACTCCCGAAGTTTATGAACGATTCTGCCCACAATTTTATCTGTGTAGGCCACCATATCTTTGAAGTACGCAGTATCATTCTGGTATCGCATCTCTTCATTCTCCCACTTCTCAGAATCAGGCGTAGGTACAAAAGGGTCGTGTACCAAAACCATAGGATAATAAATGAAAAAGGACGAGTCCTTTTTTCGCTCTATATAATCCAGAATGAAGTCAGCAAAAATATCCGGACCGTAGCTGTCCTCTACATTTTCCAGTACCTGACCATTTTGCTCTATCAGAGGATTTGCATATCGCTCGCCTTCACCTCTGCTTTTAGTCAACTGCCAGAGACTGTATTCGTCAAAACCAAAATGATGAGGTCGGTTGGCATCATTCCAGTGTGTAAGCTCTTCTTTATAAGCCAGCCCATTTAGTTGCCATTTTCCGGCGATGCAGGTAGCATAGCCTGCTTCTTTCATCAGGTTTCCGAAAGTGTAAGCTTCGTTTTGCAGATGTCCGAAATAATCATAATTACGGTAATTGTAGAGCCCGGTCATGATCTTGACCCGGGAAGGGGTACAAAGCGGTTGTGATACTGCCTGCTCAAAGCGAATACCATGAGCTGCCAGTGAATCCAGGACAGGTGTCTGGTAAGAGAGGCTTCCGTAAGTACTCAAACATTCATAGCCCATATCATCTGCCATGATTAAGATGACATTGGGTCGCCTGTTTTCATGACCTGAACTGCAAGAGGACAAAAGACTTGTTATAATTAAACATAAAACCCATATATTTTTGTACTTACCTCTCTTAGTCAATGTTGAAAGCAGATTGACGTTTGTAATTTTTAGGTTGTTTTCTTTTTTGATCACCATATTTATTATTCTTTCATTTAAGTCCGCTCTTTAGACTCCAAACTGTGTCAGATGATGGTCCAGGTGTTTATAAAACATATTGTTCCACTCTCTTATATTCAGATTACCAAAAGAATGGGATGTTTTATTGTCAAAATGAGCTTCTCCTAATTCCTGAGTTTTATGGATGTAATTGATCAGACGATTTTTCTCTCTCTCAAAATCTCTTTCATCCCTGATCAAAAAGGCGGGAGCAGTTTGAGCATTTCGTTTATAAGGCTTTTCATTGGTTACCCCTGATTTTACAAAGGTTTTCAGGATAAATTTCATCAGAAAATTGGGCTTGGGATGCTTATCTTCATAAACCATTTCATAGGGAACATTGCAATGGGCCAGCATCTGCGACACATTCATCTTACCCCAAAGTGGCTGATTATCAGGCTTTAGCTTATTAATCCTGCTTATTACATCTTCAGCAACGTTTTTGTCAAAGATATTAGGGAGTGCCATAAGAGAATATTGAGTAGTTCACCTGAATGTACGAAATTATGTGACTAAAAGTGTAGTTCGTAAACCAACTCCTGAGCAGGTGCAACAAGGACAGAGTCTTTTATACTTTCCAGGAGACCATCTTTCTTTTTCAGGATATCCACATAAGTATATTGATTCCCTGCTGCATCAAAGGTGAATTCATTCTGATTGTTATACCTCGTATCTAGTGCTCCACTTACTTTAAAAGCTTTATGCTCTGGTGCATCAAACTGATAGCTCACACTACAATGCAGATAGTCCGTAGCTGTGAATTGCTCAGGATTAGTGATTACAATCTTTAAACGGGCTTTCAGTGGAATGTGATAGTTTCTGATGACCGTGGTATCTTTTTGGTTGAGGTTAAACAGTTCAAAATAATTTTCCTCAGCATAATATTCAGAAGAAGGATCAAAATTAACAGTAAAAGTACCTTTCTCTAGTTCTTCTTCTTGCGGCGTAAAAGAAAAATCATAGTAACCATTATCATCCGTACTACTGCTGGCGATTGTTCTTGATTTCCCATTGAACATTCCATACACTCCCCACCTTAGTTTTACCGGTAGTCCTGAGATACCAACAGTTCCATCTTCAGTGGTAAATTGTCCCCGGATCTGAATGCAGGAAGTAGGGCAGGGCTGATTAATTCCTGTCTCTACTTCCTGTACGCAGGCCTGCACGATCACACTTATTCCTATGAAAAAAGCTATTTTGAATTTTATCATGAACATAAAAGCCAGTTCAAAGAAAAAACTTATTCTGTGATCATTAGTTTTTCGCTTATACTGCTATGCCCTATGGTTAGCACACACACGTACATTCCCGGGCTACCGACTTTTCCTTCTAATATCAACTGATGGTCTCCCATTTTCTTAAGCCCCTCATCCTGGGTGTACATAATTTTACCGGCACCATTGAAAATGGTTAAGCGTACCTGAGCCTCTTCTTCATGCACATGATATGTAACGGTAAACTTGTCATGGGAGGGGTTAGGGAAAATTTGCAGTCCCCCCTGCTCATGCTGATGACTACCATCGTGCATACCATGTTTATGGTGACCATTATCATGGTGACCATGGTCATGGTCAGTATGAGGTTTATGAACGTCTATAAAAGCATTCTCCATCACATGAACACCATAGATGTTGTTAAAAGGTTTACTTTTCAGTGCCAGCGGGATAGTTCGTGCTGAGGTATTCATATCATTATCCTGATCAATTTTGGCAGTAAAAGTACTTCCACTTTTGGCTTCAAAGCCCGGTTTTAGCACAATCTCACTTACTGATTCAAAGTGCGCTGCTTTACCAGCCGGCACCACAAAATTGTTTTCTGCCTGTATGGTATACTGATAATAAAAAACCTCCACATCTCTATAGGTATTACTTACCTGATATTGATCCAAGATCGCCAAATGATTTTCAGCGTAGAAGACTCCCAGGCTTCTGGTATCTACGATATCATTGGGATTAATGGCAGGCTGAACTTTCCCATCAAAAGTAAACACACCATCATAACGGGGCATGCTCGTCCTTGTAAAAGCTGAAGTACCGTGAGTAGTCTGCCACTTCTGCCACAGCCTGTCTACAAAACAATGGTGCAGATAAAATACCGGATCAAAGGGTGAACTACCCGACACCATTACTCCACCCACCCAAAGATGTGCTCCGGTATGTACGACAGCAGTCTCCAGCCGAGGCGAAAAGTCCATAGAACTTAATGTACTGCTACTCTGGTAAAAATTAGTAAGCCCCATCAGCTGATTTACATCATTACTATTAGGCAATCTGATCTGCGCACCTAATGCCCGGTTAAGGTTCCACTGCGCATTGAACTGCCCCATAAAACTTTCTTCCCATATAGGATCAGTAACACCACTACTTTGCGTCTCATCCCAGTAAGGAAGGCTTAATTTACTGTTGATACTTTGCATCGCAAGCTCCATTTCATGCATTTGCTTTCTGTGCCAGGCCAGAAATATATCATTCTGCGGCAAATTACGATGTATGCCCGACATAAAGGCGTTGTGATAACTAGCCAGATCACTTACCAGATCAGGCCCTTGCCTAAGCTGAAAAAAAGCGGTTATCAAAGCTTCTTTTTCAGATTCGGTCATTTCTGTTACGCTCTTGCGTATGCTTTGCCCGTAAATTAGCTGAGCTGCAGGTATCCATAATACCCACAAAGCCAGTATGGTTTTGTAAACCTTTTTCATTTTAATGAAAATAGTATATTCCTGAGCTTATTTCTGAGCTTCCAGCGCCTGAATCCTTTTCTCCTGCGCTATGATATAGAGCGTCAACTCTTCAATTTTCTGCAAGAGCTTATTCTGAAACTCAGCTACATCCATACCATTTTCTTTGATTTCTACAGCAGAAGGAATCTCCGGCAGGTGTTTGTGCTGTTGTACATATTGTTCTACCATTTGCAAAGGCATCAGGGGATAATCTTTTTCAAATACATAATCAGCTATCTGTATATCGGTCATCACCCGCACTTCATTGGCTCTGATCCCTCCATTTACCGAAAGCCGGGCCAGTGGATTGGTAGTACCTATTCCAACATTACCATTTTCCAGAATGGTCATTTTGGTGCTACCTCTAAGCTTAATGTGAAACCTATTGGCTGAGCTGTAAGCATGGTTAAGGTAAGCATCCCTGAAAGAACTCTCATGCCCGATCTCCAGCCCGGTGATATTGTTGGACTGAAACCTGATCCTGGTGTTTTGCATGGTAGTACCGCTTTTGTTAAATATGGCTACAACTGTGTTAGGTCCACTTTCTGAAACATGCAACAGCGTTGAAGGATTGCTCAGGCCAATACCTACTCTGCCGGTTCTATAAATATTATCGCTACTGCTCGTTCCTCCTGCCCACTGAGACTGGGCAAAAGCACTGGAAATACACAAAAAAGTAACTACTAAGTTACAAATTTGAATCACAGCAATCTTCATCTTTTTGTTGTTTAAAGTTATAGTTTAGGATTGTCATAAAATCAAGAAACTACTTGCCGATAAAAGATATGTATTAGCTCGGACATCAGCTTTATTATTTATGATTATTCAAATATAAATTAATTTTTATAGTATTCAATTACTAGAATATGTAAAAAATTAAGTATAATATTTATGTATTGTATTTTTTTTAAGTAAGCTTATCCCCCTTTAATTAAGAGAAGTTTAGAGTAAGTGTTTTACTTTTATTTTGAAAATATCACGAAATTCAGAGTCATTATCACATTAATTTTGTCCTCTCAAAAAACTGATATTTCCTGATTCTGATAAATACTAAAAGCCGGGATTATAATGACAAATCTTCACCAAGATTTTTCTCTTTACCAATGCTTTCAGGCCAGGCTGGAGAAGTTCACCCCCCTCATCATTTAGCACTTTTTTTTGATGAGTAATCTGAAAAAATTTTTGTCTTATCCTTATTAAAAAACGTAGCAGCAGATTATATACTCATGATTGTCTTCTACCTTCTCCTTTCTTGGCATTTATATATAGCGTGAATAAGCACTGAACCTGATGCACATTAGAAAAAGGTGGGCTGGTCCTTGAACCTAATACTTTCGCTTTCTTTTTTCAGCCTGAATAGCTTTGTAAAGCTTTCCCTGCTCCTTACTCTTCTGGCGCTTCTCCCGGACTGTGCTGGAAAAATGACTTTGCTCCCGCTTTAACTTTTGGTAATTCTCATAGGCTTCCTCAAGGATTTCGCCTGCTTTTACTGCCTCCAGAACCGAACAACCTACTTCATGCGTATGGGTGCAATCATTAAACTTGCAGTCTTTTGCCAATGTTTCTATTTCATCATAGGTCATGGCCAGCCCTTCCGCCTGATTGGTCATTCCTATTTCACGCATACCTGGTGTATCTATCACTATACTTTTGTTGGGAAGTATCATCAGTTCACGATGGCTGGTGGTATGCCGACCTTTGCTGGTGCTGCTACTGATAGCACTGGTCTTCAGCACTTCTTTTCCACTCAGAAGATTTACGATAGACGATTTGCCTACCCCTGAAGAACCGAGAAAGCAGTAGGTTTTGTAGGGCTTCATGAGACTTTGAAGTTGCTCAAAACCTTTGTGGGTCTCATTGCTAAGTCTAAGCACCTCAATATTTTTTACCCGGGCTTTTATTTGCTCTTCCAACTGCATAGCTTCCTCTTCTGAGATCAGATCAATCTTGCTCAGGATGATGACAGGAGTGATATGCGAAGCATGGCAAATGGTAAGATAACGTTCTATCCTTTTCAGATTATAATCATGGCCTACAGACTGCACAATAAAGGCTACATCTATATTGGTAGCGATAAGCTGAGCTTCTCCATGCTTTCCGACCGTCTGTCTTTCTAATATGCTGGTGCGGGGAAATACTTCCAGGATGATGGCAGTGCTTTCATCCATGGGCATTATCTTTACCCAGTCGCCCACTGCGGGAAAATCACGACGGCTGTTGGCGGAAAACCTCAGGTTACCAGTAATTTCAGCAGTATAAGTACCCTCCACAGATTGTACAGTATAGCGTTCCTTATGCTCAATGATTACTCTGGCCAATGTATAAGCTTCCCACATTTCCGGCCTGATCATTTCTGTAATACGGCCACTATAGCCTAATGCTTTAAGTTCCATGACTTTCTCAATTCATGTTATTTTCTGTACGCAATACCTTAGCCAATCCAGCTCATTTGCCTGGTACAAGTTAAGAAACTTGGGGCATGTTTACCACTGGTTATTTTGGCTTGTCATCGTGCTAGTGAAGATGAGCTGTGAATATAGCACTTGATAAATCAAATGCTTATAATCCATCTCTCCCGCAAGTTTAGCGATAGCGTAACTTGTGGGTAGAATGCTTCAAGCTTTCAGCTTGATCATTAAGCGAAGAATAGTACAGGCACAAAGCCCTTACCACCAGCATAATCCATCGCACTGCTATACAAATAATGTTCCGGCTCACTGACGATACCTGCTTCTACAGGGTTGTGGTGCAGATAGTCCAGTTTCTGTTGCATCATATGGTTATTGTATAGTTCAATAGGCTGATTGTATTGTTGCCAGAATTGGTATTTTTTATTGTTTGGATTTCTTTTGCCTGCTCTTTCAAACATCCATAGCAGCCAGTCTTTTCTGCTTTCCTGAGGATTTTCGGTTATGGCTTTTAATATAGCTTTGGAGGTATGTCTTTTTAAATCCCTGATCATATCTTCAAGAGTAAGCCGTTGGGTACCCACGATCAGATGTACATGACTGCTCATGATGCACCAGGCATATACTTCCAGTCCTTTGTGTGCGATGCAATACTTCAGACTGTCTACGATGATATTCTTATACTGAGGACGAATGAAAACATCTATCCAGTTTACCGTGGCAAAAGAGATAAAATGTAATTTAGTCTGATCTCTGATTTTGTAATTGCGGCTCATAGGGGATGTGTGAGTTATTAAACTTACGGCATGATAACCACAAGTTACGCTACGCTAAACTTGCGGTAGGTTGGTCTCTTAATCTGGTTAAATTATTCTCTGCGCTTGTAAACGATAGTTGTGTCTTTTCCATGATACTTCTTTGGAAAGGGTGCTTGGTACAGAAATTCTAACATAAGCTGGTCTTGAGTTACTGAAAGTACGTTTGCTGCATTGGGTGGCATCCAAAAAGAGGCGGGAAGGCTATCTAAACCTAATGATGAACCATGACCATCAATAAAAACAACTCTACTGTTATGATAACTCCAACTACCCCCTAATCCATAAAATCCGTATTTAGTATATCCTAACATTCTGGAGTAAGTATAATCCTCGTTGAAAGTCAAGAAAAAACCTCTTTCATCAACCCATTCGCCAAAAACCACTGATACTGGAAATTGCTCCTCATCACTTTGACAAGCAAATATTAATAGCACAATACATATAAATATATTGTGTTTCATAATTATTTTTCATTTTTACTTACAAATATAATAAAAAAATAACTTATTTTAATTATGTATAATAGTCTATTTTTAAAAGCCTTTACATAAGTCAAATTCTAGAGGAACCCTTTCTATTCATCAAGTTTAGCATTAGTGTAGCTTGTGAGAAGAATAATTTTTTATGCATACCTTTCCTCATTGCCCTCCCGCAAGTTTGAGCGGAGCGGTAACTTGTGGGTAAAATATTACAAGCTTTTAGCTTGAATATCAGGCATGATGATTTCTCTAAGCATACAATTCAATAGACAGACTTGAAGTGCTTATCATAGCGGGAAATTCGTCATGTTATTTACCACTCCTTGTACCGCTTTAAACTTAGGATAATGTAAACCTTCCCATGCAACTGCAATCATTGCAAAGCAAAAATCACTGCCTGATAGGGCCTGAGGGAGACGAGATTTTCCTGCACAAAGAGGGAGTTGTAATTATTAATCAATACATCTTCCAACTCATTGTATTCCGGCAGTCTGATCTCGGCGACTTCAGGAGAAAAATTCAGCAGCACCAGCATTTTCTCATCACCTAAAGTCCGGGTATAAGCATAGACCTGCTCATGCTCCTTCTGCACAACCTCATAATCACCATATACGAATACAGGATGTTTTTCTCTGAGCTTTACCATCTCCCGGAAATAGTTCAGGCAGCTATTGGGGTCATCATTTTCGTCAGCCACATTGATTTCGGTATAGTTCTCATTGACCGGCAGCCATGGCGTGCCATCTGTAAAACCGGCATGCGC
Organism: Catalinimonas locisalis; assembly: GCF_038039535.1. Taxonomy (NCBI): domain Bacteria; kingdom Pseudomonadati; phylum Bacteroidota; class Cytophagia; order Cytophagales; family Catalimonadaceae; genus Catalinimonas; species Catalinimonas locisalis. Next base: position 115,847 of record NZ_JBBPHP010000009.1, read on the forward strand.
TGTACTATCCCACTGCATGGGGGTTCTTCCATTATCTCTTGACAAAAATTTGAGATTTGTCATATAAGCATCTATATCACCACCCTCATTCAATACTTTCTGGTAACCATTAATCGCAGCGATATCCTGATACTGTTCTATACTGTCAAAGCTAATATTGGTCATGCCCAATTCATCTCCATAATAGCAGTAAGGTGTTCCTCGCATACTTAGAATAAAGGTGTTGAGCATCTTGGAAGAAACTGCCCTGAACTCCGGACTGTCGTTACCAAACTTGGAAACCATACGCGGTACATCATGATTGGCAAGGAAGATGGAAATCCACCCTTCATGGGCAAAGGCACTATCCCACTGCGTGTATACTTCCTTAAATTCGGACAACTTATATCCATCCAGGCTGTGGCCGACATCCATGCCCTCAAAATGATAAGCCATCTGCAATTCATTACGATCTGCATCTACCAGCGAATGCGCGTCTTCAAATGTGCTACCGGCTCCTTCGGAAACCGCAAACACATCGTATTGACTTAATACTTCATCATACATTTCTCTCAAGTAGCCATGCAGATTGGGTCCCATACCATAGTATTGGATCACATCTTTTTCATAGCCTTCCGGCAGCGGGGGAAAGGTGGTGTCTTTGGAAACATACTGAAAAGCATCCAGACGGAAGCCATCCACTCCTTTCTCCGCCCAGAACTTCATGATGTCATATACCTCCTGTCTTACTTCAGGATTTTCCCAGTTGAGGTCGGGTTGCTGTGCCGAAAAATAGTGCAGATAATAGGCATCGGTAAGGGAATCGTATTTCCAGGCATTACCTTCAGGGTCAAAGAGGCTATAGCGGTAGTTGGGCTCTCCCTTTTCGGCAGGCCACCAATGGTAGTAATCGCGATAGGGATTATCACGAGAACTGCGCGACTGCTGAAACCACTCATGCTGATCACTGCTATGATTGACCACCACATCCATCACAAATTTAATCTCCCTTTCATGCAAACCAGCTAGCATACGATCGAAGTCTTCCATATCCCCAAACTCATCCATGATACTGCGGTAGTCGCTGATGTCGTAGCCATTATCGGCATTGGGGGAACTGTAAATAGGATTGAGCCAGACCATATTCACGCCCAGGCTTTCTATATAATCCAGCTTTTCTATGACTCCCGCTAAATCACCAATACCATCTCCATTGGTATCTTTAAAACTACGGGGATAAATCTGGTAGATAATGCCTTCCTTCCACCATTTTGTGTCAATGTCCTGGTGTTCTAGTACAGTTTCATTTTCATTAGTGCAGTTACTCATCAAGAGGAGGCTGAATAAGGTAATTAATAGGGACTTCATCTTTCAGGAGGTTGTAGGTGTAATTAGTTTGAGCCAATGCTTGCTGATCAATGGGCTGTTCCTCTCTAAGATAAATTTTTTATCATAACTTCGCTGATATTTTTTAAGGGTCTGACAATGCATCACCGGACTTCTGTCTGTTTTCTGCCTGCAATGAAGCCAGTCCTGTAAACTGCCTTTTTATGGTTTTTTACTTCTATTGATATGTTCTTAGCTTCTACTCAGATATTCCGAACCCATGTTTTGAACTTTGGAAATATTGATTTGATGTTCGGAAGTATTCTTTTGGTGTTCTGAACATCTCGCCTGAGGTTTTGAAGTCCAGGGGGGTACTTCAAAGGTTCGGCGTTGAAGTTCTTAACTCCGCGCTTGCACCTTTTTACTCCAAGTTTGCAGTTCTGAAGTAGGGGGGGGTACTTCCGAACTCGGAATTTGGAGTTCGGAACTGCAAATTTGAAGTTCTGAACTTCAAGCTTGAGGTTTTGAAGTGGGGAGGGGTACTTCGGAAGTACCCCCTCTTTTTCAAAAACTACGACCGAAGCCTGACTTGGTCTTTCTATAGAGATGATTTACCGGCTTTAGAAAAGGTAAGATTTTTATGGGTACTTTTTGCTTTATGAAGACTTTGCGCAAACTTCTATCCTTCTTATTCTATAAAAAAACATCCTCCCCATGACATAATATGTATATAAGAAAACCACTTTCCATTTCAAAATTTAAAAGTTCCTTCCAGGATGACATGGAGGAGTGAGTACGGAATATTCTTTATTCATGAAGCTAGTTCATTACCCGTTCTGAATGACAGAATGGATTGGTTTTTCTCGTAAAGGAATAAAAACTTAAACCTATCCTGCTAATCTATCCACATCAAAAAAGCGGATGAATACCCTTTTGGTCTCCATCCGCTTGTGAGAAAAGTTTCACCTACTTATTTTTACACATTATTTTCTACCACATAGGGCTTTCTGTACTCACGGCTGAGCATCTTATCGGCTTCAGTGTCTTTGACAAACTTCTCTTTCTTGCCATCAAACTCCAGGCTGCGGCCCAGACGATAAGAGATATTGGAAAGCAACGGAAGTACAGTAGAATAATAGCCCTCTTCAATGTCGCAGGTCAGGTCTGATTTGTTACCGGAACGAATAGCGGAGATAAAGTTGGCATAATGTCCACCACTACCCGGAGCCGCCAGGTAATCCACTACCTTATCGGTGCCCTCTTCCTCACTCTCGGAGCTTGGACCAGGTTCATTGTCTCTTCCCAAATAAGTTTTCCAGGTACCACCATCTACTTCCATCCAGCCTTCAGTACCGTAGAAGAGGTTACCAATCTTCACGCCCATATCAGCTTCGCCTCCGGTATACAAGCCACGCACTTCAAACTGTAAGATCTTGCCATCGGCATATTGCAGCTCAGCAGTCTGTGTATTGGCGGTTTCCTGACTGCATTCTTTGGGACCGTATTTATAATAACCACCGGAAGAGGTTATTTTTACGGGATGCTCATTCTTATTCATTCCCCAACGGGCGACATCAAACTGGTGAGGGCCCTGATTACCAATATCGCCATTGCCGGTATCCCAATGCCAGTGCCAGTTGTAATGACTTTTCTTCTCATTATACGGACGCATGGCTGCGGGTCCGAGCCACATATCGTAATGGAATCCTTGTGGCGGCTCACTATTAGGGGCGATGCCGAAAGAGTCACGGGGTTTGTAGCATAAGCCTTTGGCCATATACACCTCACCTATTCCGCCATTGTGCAGAAACTGCATGGCTTTGCGTACATTATTAATGGAGCGGTTTTGAAAACCTACCTGCACGATTCTATTGTATTTTCTGGCAGCGTCAATCATTTTTCTGCCTTCAAAAACATTGTGTGAGCAGGGTTTTTCTACATACACATCTTTACCTGCCTGCACCGCCCAGATGGTAGCCAGAGCGTGCCAGTGATTAGGAGTAGCGATGGAAACCGCGTCTATATCTTTGTCATCAAATACTTTGCGCATATCTACCTCAGTTCCGGGCTTCTTGCCCTGAATTTCTTCTACGGCCTGTACTCTTTCGGCCCAGAGGTTTTCGTCTACATCGCAGATGGTTTTGACATGTACGTTTTCTGATTCAGCCATTCCGGCCCATCTTCTGAGGTGGCCAAAACCCTGTCCTCTTGTTCCGATCACGCACATATTGACACGATCGTTGGCTCCCATAATTGAATTGTAGCTTTTAGCACTGAAGGCGAAGGGTGTACTGGCTAGGGTGAGGCCGGTAGTCCCCAGTGCGGCTTTTTTGATAAAGGTTCTTCGGTTGTCTTTCATGATATTAGTAATTATACAAACGATTGCACAAGACAATTTGTAAATTAATCCTTAAAACTCAAAGGATGAGGACAAACTTGAGTGATTTTAAAACGGCTGAATTACAGGGGAGGAATAGGCATATACTCGGCTTAGTTTCACAGTGCAGCCTTTTGATAAGGTAAATGCAGTTTCCTTGTTGTAGGATTTGAGCGTCATTTTTTCATCATTATTAATTCTTTAAAACTCTATTCTACAGCAATAAAAATATCCACTTCTCCATGTTCAAAATTGGCGGAGCGCTGATCATATACTTCAAAGTCAGTAGTATAAGCGCGGTTGAGGCTTTTATCCTGCTCCCAGATGCTCCTCCATGCGGTAGCAATGGCTTCAGGTAGTTTACCGCTGGCCGTGAACTTACGGTACTTCCCTCCATGAAATTTTCTACCGATCATATCCGAAGGGATATTATCAAGGGCACTTACTTTGCATCCGATAATTGAGGTAAACTCTCCCTGATAGTCTGAAACATAGTCGGTATAGAGGGAATAAATTGTATCATCATCTTTGTAGGGTATTTTTTCAGCAAGTTTATCACTATGGAAGCGTTGCCAGAGCATACCGATATCTTGGGAAGATTTGCCTCCTTCATTAGTAGTGCTGAGACTGATACCGATGATCTGAAAAGGAGCGACTTCAATGATTTGCGGATTTTGGGTCAGGTTCATGGTATTTGCATTAGGTTGTTTTCACTGACCTTAAATTATTGAAAATCCTGCAAATGTGCTCAAGGATACTAAGCAAAATTTGAGAAAGCGTTGGAGGTCCAACTAATACATAATTTTGTAGGTCAGTATCAGTAATCCGTGCTCAAACTCCTGTACTTCTGTCAATTGATTCTTTGTCTGCTTCTTCACACCTCCCAAAAGAGGAGTGCCCTCTCCCAGCGTAATGGGGTTGAGCTTAATTTTGAGGAAATCTATCATTTCATTTTCCAACAGCCATCCGGCGAAAACGCCCCCGCCACAAAGGTATATGTCCGTACCCTCAGTCTGCTTTAGTGTTTTGATGATTTCCAGCCGGGGAGGGTGCACATGCACTTTGGGATCAGCATTTTCCAGCCTCAGACTATCAGAAAAGATATGATGCTCCATATGAGGATAGGCAGCTTGTCCGGGCTTGAGGCCAAACTTATAGCCGAATTCGTAAGTACGTTTTCCCATGATGACCGTATCAAAGGCTTGTAGGTCCTGCATGTATTGCTCCACGGCTGCACCCTCTCCTACGAAGGTACTGATATCTTCATTGGCTCCCGCGATATAGCCATCCAGAGAGGAAGCCACATAGTACACGATATTTCTCAAGTCAGTAGTAGTTTTAGGTTAAACCATCTTTTGGAGAAATGTCGTTAAATTTAGGATAATTGCTGTTTAGAGGCAATCAAGATTCAGGGAAAAAGTAATAGCATCACCTGAGATGGTGAGAACATCTAAAGCACTACATGATTATCCAAACTAGCCATTCAATGCATTCCAGACGTTTTTTTTATAGGTGCGGCTGATGGGGAGTTGTACTGAATTGATCTGCACCTGTTCTTTGGTATAGGCATCAATCTTATGCATGTTGACGATATATGAACGATGTATGCGCAGAAAAGTATCGGGCAGGCTGGCACTGAGTTTACTGATTTTTTCTTTGGTAAGGATGGGAGCAGCAGTAGAAGTATTGATTTTCACATAATCGCCCAGGCTCTCCAGGTATTCAATATCCTCCCTCAGTATCTTATTAATCTTGCGGTCGGCACGAACGAGAAGATAATCTTCTTTTTGCATCTTCTGTTCTTCTGTCATTACCTGCATCTTTTTCTGATGCATCATAGCACGTTTGACCAGAAGCATAAAACTATAGAGAAAGACAATACAATAGAGGGTAATCGCCAGGACCGGTACATTGATAGCGAGGGGTAGCAGCTTTTCGTACTGGAAATCGGCAATGTAGATGAAGGATAAAGTAATAACGACCATTTCCAGATAGAGAGAAATGACCAACATGTAGACGGAATAAAGGATGAATTTGAAAGTTTTTTTGGTCAGCAGAAATCGGGGCACCAGATGATAGCTAAAAAAATAAGAAGTACCTACGACCACCGGCAACAGCATGGCCACGAAGTAGAAGGCTTCCCTAAAGTTGCCGTACAAACTGCCGAAGATAAATGTTAACAGTATAAAAATGAGTACCCAGAATACGATATGATTTAATCTCTTCATCAGGCTGCTATAGACTTTGCCTACATTCCAACTCAGGTATTGCATGTACTGGTCTTTTTCTGTTTATTTTAACAATACATATTCTATATGCGCAGCAAAATGCTCATTTTTATTTTTCAATGGTAAGTTAGTCGACGAATAACTGTTTTTCGTCCGGATATGACATTGTCTGCAACCGTGCATAAGGCCTACTTTTGTAGGGTAAGATGTACAACAAAACAATTTCAAAATGATTGATTTATTTTATACCGGAGACCCCATCTTTATGGGCATTCTGACGCTCATATTCTTAGTAGCCTTATCTATCGCAACAGTTTCAGCGATACAGATTTTCTCAAATCAGGTAAAAGACTACTTACGGATGCGTCGTCAAATCACTTACATCAAGTCGGTGGGATTATTTGGATTGGTATTCGGCATATTCAGCCAGTCCTTAGGTTTGTACGATATGTTCTCAGCCATTGAGGCGGCCGGAGATATCTCTCCCGGCTTATTGTATTCAGGTTTGAAGGTATCTTCCATCACAAGCATGTATGGGCTGGTTATTTTTCTAGCGTCCTATCTGCTTTGGCTGGGCCTGAATGTGCGGCTGAATCGTGTGCAATCCATTAACAAAGCTTTACAATAATATTGTTTAAGTTAAGAGGGGCTTAATTTCATCTATCATACCGTTGAAACAGGCCTCTTATTCTTTTTTGATATTTTTAATATTTTCATTTAAAATTTTGCTCAATGCTTCTGCATTGTCCACAATCATAAAATGTCCTGTATTCTTTATAAGAATTGCTCCCCCCCCTTTAGGAAAAGGAATAAGCTTATCTTTAGTACCATGAATGCTCAGGACATCATAAATCTGCTCTTCCTTCCAACGTGATATAGCTATCAGTGCCCACTTTAGAAAATGCAAATCTGAATCCTCTACTATGCTTAATAACAATTCCTTTTGCCGAGCATCAAACAGCCATATTGCAAGCCCTTTAGGGAGTTTCATCCAGGAATGAGGAATTAACTCTAAAAATTTTGTCTTTCCTATCCATCTGAACAATATGGGTATATCATATTTATTACGGGCAGAGGAAATCAGAATAGTCAGTTTAGGGTGTAGATATTTTTGTGATGCAATGGCTAGCATTCCCCCAAAACTAACGCCTATCAATACAAAGTCTTCTTTCGTGTTAATTTGAATAGATATACGATAAGCATACTCTTCCAAATTCTCATTAGGTTTGGGATCAATCCACTTGATCATGTGGACAGGATAATCCAGACTTATATTTTGGAAAACCCTTTCGTCAGCCCCCAAGCCTGCTATAGCATAGATTTTCATAAGCAGTAAAGATAAAAAAACCTGCTCCTTTAAAGGAGCAGGCTTTGCTCATTGAGTCAATAGACTCATGAAAACCTACATGAAAAATTTTATGGTATGATTAACCCTGTACCATTTCACCATTCTCGTCAAAGGCTAGTATACCTGACTGAGAACCATCCGTAATGGTCAGTTCATATTGTGTTTCAGTTTCTGCTTCCACTTCTTCTACTTTAGATACTTCCCATTCACTGTATTGAGATTCTTCAAAAGCTTTTTTCACTTCTTCAGGAAGATCTTCATATTTGATTTCCTTACGTTCTGCTTTTGTCACTACCTCTATTTTAGTATCATTTCCCTTTACAGGAAGTGCATTAGCTCCTATGCTTGCAAATGAAAAAGTTGCTAGTGCTGCTACTGCGATGATTCTACGTTTCATATTTAAAAAATTTAATGTTAAAAAAATATGTATTTGATTTACACTTCCTATCCTAGTAATAAGTATGCCAAATAAAATATTCACTCACAAATCACTTATATTCAGTAATTTATGTTTAAATTGATAAGCGTGAGATAAAAATAGTAGTTGTGTTTCAATGAATGAATATATACTCAAAATGAGGTTTTATTCTACAAATTTCACCTCAGCATCATACTTTTTGGATTCTTCCCTTTAAGCAAATGGGAATATCAAGGGAATCAAAAGTGTAGCCAGGAGCCAGAATATCATATTTAGCCAGCTACCCACTTTGATAAAGTCCATAAACTTATATTGCCCTGCCGCATAAATCATGGTATTGGTCTGATAACCCACCGGTGTCATAAAGCTCGCCGAAGCCGCAAACGTAATAGCCATCAAAAAGGGGGTTGGGCTTAAGCCTAGTGATTGAGCAGTAACGATGGCAATTGGAGCCAGTAATGCTGCCGTGGCATTATTTGACATCACTTCGGTTAACAAAGAAGTAAACAGATATAAACCAGACACGATGGCCACAGGCCCCCACTGCCCCAGGTTTCCTACAAGCGAATTGGCAATGACATTTGCAAGACCGCTTTTTTCCATGGCCACCCCTAAGGACAAAGCACCTGCTAGCAAAAAAATAACCTTCCATTCAATGGCTTCATATACTTCATCCAGCTGAATACAACCCGTAATAACCAGTACAACAGCTCCTCCAATGGCACAAGTCATAATGGGAAGCAGATCTAGTGTGGCAATAGTAAACACAGCAAGCAGGGTAAGCAGAGTAAGGGCAAACTTTCGTTTGTCAAAGTCAGTAAGGCTGTTTTCAGAAAGTAAAATGAATGGTGCTTTGGTTCCTCCAAACTGTTTCTTAAGGTTAGGGATATGGTGCTTTTTCACTTCCGCCAGCAGTACATCTCCTGCCTGTAGCTGCACCTGATACAGGTTAGCATGGATCACTTCCTCCCGGTGTTTGATGGCTAAAGGAATAGCACGGAATGAACGGCGAAAGTCCATCTGCTTCAGTGTTTTGCCTTCAAAGTCAGAGCCTTTGGGAATCACAATTTCCACCAGCGACATATCGCGAAGCGTAAGTCCATCTTCCCCAATCATCATGGTAGGGCGACTGGCAAACTGTTCTTTATCTTTGAGGGATTTAATTTTCTCTACATCACAGCGTACTTTCAATCGGTCATGTGATTGAAGTACCATGTCGCCTTGAGGAAGTGCAAAGGAGCTTCCTGCTCTGTTCACTTCAATCACATCCATGCCTAGTTCTTTGGTGAGGGGTGAATCCATAATCCTTTTGCCTACTGAAGGCGCCCCATCCAGCAACTCTATCTCCGTCACATAATCCTGTATACCAAACTTTTCACCTAGATTCTCTGGACTATAACGATTTGGCAGCATACGATATCCTATACTGATCATGAACAAGATACCCACCAATAAGAAAACAAGTCCCATAGAAGTCATCTGAAACATACCCATGGGTCCTAGTCCACTTTGCTCCATCACGCCACTTACAACTACATTGGTGGAAGTTCCCAGCAAAGTACAGGTTCCCCCAAAAATGGAAGCGAAAGAAACTGGCATAAGCAGTTTGGAAGGAGGCACATTGGCCGCTTTTGCTACCTGTATCGCAATGGGAATCATTACCGCTACCACAGGTGTATTGTTGATAAATGCTGAGATCAAAGCAATGCACAGCATCATCACGATCAAACCTAATGAGTAACTCTTCTTAAAAAGAGTAGCCAAATGTATACTTACCATTTGCAATGCTCCTGTTTTGAGTAAGGCAGCGCTTAATATAAACATGGCAGCTACTGTAACAGTAGCAGAGTTGCTAAAACCCTCTACACTTTCCTGGGCAGTAATCACCCCAGTAAAAGTCAAGGTTAGCAGTATAAGCACGGCTACCAGATCTACCGACAAAAGTTCGGTTACAAATAATATGATAGCTGTAAGTAGGACGATGAGCACAATGATAGCATCAGCAGTCATCTGAGGAATAGATAAATGTTTGAGAATCGGAGAATCAAGAAATGGAGAGGAAAACAGAATGCACGCTTCTCATTCTTCCTCATGATAGGTATGGAAAAATGCAATTAATTTGTCACTGTAAATATCAGTAAGTGAAATACAAATATATACAAAGTCTATAATTTTAGTAGAGTTATTAGGCAAAAAAATTTAATCAGTCATCTTCCTGTTCTATAATGGCCTCTTCTCTGGCAATGATATCTGATAAGGTGTTGTTCTTCAGCAAATTGACAGTCTGATCGCGTACCTCCTTGAACAAGCTTCTGATACCACAAATCCTTTCATTTTTGCACTCATCACAGCGTTCGTAATAGCGATGCGTAACACAAGGCAGAAATGCGATGGCTCCATCAAACAAGCGAACCACTTCAGCCATATTCACATCTTCCGGTGATTTGATAAGGTAATATCCTCCTCCTCTACCTTTCTTGCTGCCAAGAATTCCGGCATTTTTAAGGTCCAGCAATATGGCTTCCAGAAATTTTTTGGGAATATTTTCGTGCCTGGCAATATCTCCAATCAGCAGCGGGCCCTGTTCATACTTTTTAGCAAGGTATACGAGAGCATTGATTCCGTACTTGGCTTTTTTTGAAAGCATAATATAAGTCAGCGATTGTGTTGAAATGATTGAGTATCTACACTGATAAAGGATAAAAAAACACAATTTAACTGTGCTAAACAAAAAAAATCCAGATGATCATTCTTGATGTCAACTTATTTTTTGAAAATAAAAAATACAGCCAATACCAAAAAGACAAAGCCAATCAGATGATTCCAGCGAAAGGTTTCATTTTTAAAAACGAGCAGGGTAAATATTGTAAAAATGACCAGCGTGATTACTTCCTGAAGCACTTTCAACTCTACCAATGAAAATGGCCCACCATGATTTTTATAGCCAATTCTATTAGCCGGCACCTGAAAACAATATTCAAAGAAAGCAATTCCCCAACTGATCAATATGATGGAAAACAGGCCTAATCTGCTAAAGCCCTTGAGCTCGTTAAACTTGAGATGTCCATACCAGGCTATTGTCATGAATGTATTTGACAAAACCAGGAGAAGAATAGCATAAATTCCTTTCATTAAGGTGTTAGGATGATGTGAATAATGAATATTGGTACTACAAAAGCCAGGAAATATAGCAAGTCATAGCATTAATACATCATCATATTCAGAAGAAATATTTTGATTGCAAAGCCTAAGGCTAGGTTAGCAAACCACAGTATCTGATGAGGTCAAAAATGTGATACTAAAGTGATGCTATACTTTACAAAAAGTTGTTCATCTGCAATACTGACACTAAGGTTCATATGCGTAGCTACAATCAGGCGATTTATTCCAGGATACCGCTAGAGTGTCCATCCAGACTTATAGTGTTTTTTTCCTGCCAGTAATCATGAAGGCGTTCCTCTCCTTTTTTTTCTGCCCAAGCCTTTAGAGATTCTCTTTCTCCCTGATAATCCATGAAGGGAACCGCCATTCCACAGGAAGATTGGACCAGCTCAACCTGAATATCAATCAATTGCCTGCTGCCTGCAAGTTTGGGAAAGAGACCAATGTATTCCTCCCAAGCCTTATCTCTGGGGTGATAAACCTGAGCAGTACCATACAATCTTAAAATCAGAGGCTTGCCTTCAAACGCACAAAACATAACAGTAATGCGATTGCTGCTTCTCAGATGCGTAGCTGTTTCGTTACCACTTCCGGTAAGGTTAAGCCACATGACTCTGTTAGGTCCTAAAACCCTGAAGGTATCCATACCTTTGGGAGACAGATTGACACGTCCTTCTGCCATAGCAGTGGAGACGAAGAAAATTTTTTGTTTTCGTATAAAGGCTTCTAATTCCGGAGAAATTTTTTCAAGCTTCATTCCCATGGAGACAAAAATTTTATGTAATGCTTTGCGCTGAGAAAAGTAGCCTTTTAAGCATTAATTCCCTACCAAAAAAGCAAAAAGCTCGTCTACTACCTTGAAAGTCTAAAGCATGATAAACATATCAATTTCTTAATCCGGGTTTAATATTGAAATAATATATGGGAGGTAAATTCATCTTTAAAATTATTGAAGATGAGAAACAAATTTTTAGCAATCACTACCAAAGAATTATGGCTACAAATGACCATAGCTTTGTTGATTTATGGCGTACTCACATTTCTTTTGCCCCCTTCTTGGCTGAAGCTGAACTTATGGGCTGCTCAACCTTCAGATAAAGTGCTTACTACCGAATATGTGGTCGTTATGATGGTGATCTTAAATTTTGTGCGTCTAACTATCATCGCAAGCCACTTACTATTCACAAATTCAGAGCAGCAGAAACAAGTACATCTTTCTCATCAAGCTTCCTGAATTTAGGTTTTTATTAGTAGCTTTTCTTTAATTGGAATTAATTCAACACATCAGTCTTAGGTTTTTTCCCGGAAATAAGGCTAATTTTCCCGCCTTATGTTTCTGGACTATAGATATATATTGCTGCTAACCAGCCTGCTGATTCTTTTGAGTGTTCTGGCCAGTCGGTTTGCTGCCCGACTGGGCGTTTCTTCATTGTTAGCTACTTTAGGAATTGGAATTGTCCTGGGGAACGGAGGTAAGTACGATTTTAACTATAATTTTCCTGAGCTAACCCTTCATCTCAGTGAGGTAGCACTTTGCTTCATCATCTTTACAGGCGGGTTAAATTCTAACTGGAAAGGGCTTCGCCAAATTCTGGGTAAAGGTTTGTCATTGGCTACCATAGGAGTATTATCTACAAGCTTAATCCTTGGCCTGTTTGTATACCTAATTTTTGACTGGCCTTTTCTGGCAGCATTGCTGCTGGGGGCCATCGTTTCGTCAACTGATGCTGCCGCGGTGTTTTCGATACTGGAAAGCACCGGGCTTAAGCTTAAAAATAATCTGGCTGAAATTCTGGAACTGGAATCAGGAACCAACGATCCCATGGCCTACTTCCTGACCATTAGTTTTTCTTTATTGCTTGTCCAGCCAGATACTGGCTTTATACAACTAAGCCTGAATTTTCTTATGTCTATGTCAATTGGACTGCTGACCGGTGTTTTAGGTGGAAGGTTAGGCAACTATCTCATAAGGCACAGCAAGCTTAAAAAAGGGCAAACCCCAGTAGTACTACTTTCCCTGGTATTACTGCTATATGCGGTAAACTCATTGCTGGGGGGCAGTCCATTTCTGGCAGTATACATTGCAGGACTTCTCTTTAGTCAGGCGCACTGGACCAATAAGCCTATCAGTATTTTCTTTTTTGAAGGCTTTTCCTGGCTTATGGAAACTACCCTTTTTCTGATTCTGGGCTTGCAGGTATATATCTTTGAGATCATGGATGTATTCTGGGAAGGTCTTTTACTTTCCATAGTCCTTATTCTTGTAGCCAGACCAGTAGGCGTATTTCTCTCGCTCAGCTTTTTCAGAGATATGCACTGGAAGCAGAAGAGTTTCGTCTCCTGGGTAGGTTTGAGAGGAGCTACGCCTATTGTTTTTGCACTGGTACCTTTAGTAGAGCAGATTGAGGTCGCACAGGAGATATTTAATATTTCTTTTATCGTGGTTATCACATCCATCCTATTACAAGGGACTACAGTGAAGCCTATTGCCCAACTTACACAATCCGGAACTAATAAAAATTCAGGCTCATAATTGAGGACTTTGCTCTTTCTTTTCCATGAGCACTCCATCTGTAGTAAAGGAAATTCCTTGTTGGGAAGATGTACCGATCATCACTGCCTGAATTACGGGACGTAAATTTTCACTTGCCCCCCAATCTACGATAAAGTTAGCACCAGCTCCCCCTTTATCTTCATCATCTTCAATGACGAATTCCACCGAAGCCAGTGGCCCCAAGCGAATCGGACGCTCAAGATAAGTACGGTTCTTTACCCCTTCTGAATCATAATAATCCACAGTGCTTACATATATTGAATCTGACATACTGATGTTTCGGATGCTGAGCGTAGCGGTAAGCAGGAAGCGGCGATCACCACTGCTATGGTAGATTTCAGAATAAATCGGTACATAAATCTTTTCCTGGTATGGCATTGCTGCAACAATCACATCCACATACTGATAACGCTGGCTGGGAAGCTTTGAATCAGGTTTGGCAGAGGATTCCTGTTCAGGTGACGAGCAAGCCAGGAGCAGCAAGTACAATGAGAAAAAACTTAAGAAACTTATTTTCATGGTCAGGATTTCTATGGCTCTATTATAAAGTCAAGAAGAGTACTATTGCATATTAAAAAAATAAAGATATTCAAATTCTAAGCTATTGGTTGAAACTGATCAAAACCAAAATCCTCCCCCAGCATAGCCGGATGGAGGATTTGAAACACTACAATTTAATTCATACTTTATTTCATGCTTACAGCAGCCTCTCCTTTAAGAGTAGTCAGATATTCTACCAGATCTACTAATTCCTGCTGTGTCATGGAGCGCTCCAGGTTATCAAACATCAGTGATTGTTCCATTTCTTCTACTGATGCTACCTGATCCATGGTATAAGTATTAGTCAGACCACCGTAGGCTCGCAATTGAAGCTCATCTTCATTTCTGCTTAGAATATATCCGGTTACTGTACTGCCATCGTTCAACTTCACCGTATAGCCTTCATAACCAAAGCTGATACCCTCACTAGGATTGAGTATGGATTTATACAATGCGTCTTTAGTGAGTTTATTACCAATTTCTGAAAGTCCGGGACCATAGTCTACCCCTTTTCCATCCACCACATGACAGTTCTGACAGGAACGCGCAAATACAGTGGCACCCGTTTCAGCATTACCACTAAGAGCTACTAACTCTTTGATTGGAGGCAAATCACCTTCGGAAGAAGATCCCGGCAAATCCATCAGGGCAGCGGCTTCTTCGTATATAGAATTGCGTGAGGCACGGGAAAGTACCAGCGCCGTAACCGAATCAAGTTCAGAGTGAATGTCTCCGTTTTTGACTGCATCTAAAAGTCTGTTCTCTCCACCCCAGCTTCCAGCAAAAGCCATAATGGCCTCTTCACGTACTTCTAAAGGCTGCTGACGGCTTCTGATGATATCCAGCAACATATCGTGAGACTGGCGGTTATCTACCCTGCGCAGTACCGCAATCATCGCGTCCTTTTCTTCTTCAGTACCTTTTCGCAGTACACCTTCCATTGCATTTTGACCACCCATGTTCAACAGTAACTTCGCAGATTCAGCTCCAATATTTTCTTCCGGCTTATTTAAAGCCAGAGCAAGAAGATTTTCGTTGTACTCTTTCAGATCATAGCGCTTAATCAATTCTATATATTCCTGAGTGCCTTCTATACTGGTAAGCGACTGCTTCAGTGCGCTCTTCAGGCGGGGAGAGCGCTGTACTTTATCGGTAGAGATATGATTCAGCGCCAGCATGGTGATAGCTTCCTGATTAGGATGTTGCTGTACCGCCAAATTTGCCAGTACTTCCTCCTTCTTAGGATCAGTCTGGAAGTCAAAAGCCCGGAAGTAGCGCAGACGGTCAGTATAGGTATTGGCCTCAGAACTATTGATCAATTCTGCCAGCAATGGGATAGCTTCGCTAGAACGTACTCTCCAGATGATGTCCTGCCCGGCGGCATCATTCCAGTCCTCTCCTACTTTATTCATCCAGGCCTGAAAACGCTGATCGGCTTGCAGGTCTGCGCCAATGCCGAGGGCCTCCAGATACCAGCGGTCTTTACCATCATGTTTCATTGCTAAGTCTGCCCAGAGATTATCCGCTTCAGTTCCTTCCATATAACGTAGGGCAATGGCAACTTCTCTCCTTACTTCGGGGGTATCGTCAGTGGCCATCTGCTTGAGGATAGGCATTATGTCCATATCCAGCTGACGCGCCATGCGGAGACCCGCAATACGGATGTCAGGATTTTCATCCTGTAAAGCCTCCTGTACATACTGCTCACCTTTACTTTCAATTTTGGATAACAGCCACAGGGCACGGGCACGATAGCGGTCATTTTCTGAAGAAGCCATTTCCTGCAATGCGCTCTCTGCTTCTGTACCCCATTCATGAAGTTTGGTCCAGGCTAGATAGCGACGTGAAAGATTGGGATTTTTCAGTGCCTCAACTGCTTTTTCAGGAGTTGATAGATCAGGTTTACCTACATCATAAGCTTTTGCTTTGCTTCCAAACAGACCTTGAAAAAAACCTTCTTCCTCAGCTTTAGGTGTGATTCTGTAAACTCTCCCTCTCTGCTGATCACCCATTTGGTGGCCACCTACTCCAGGATCATACCAGTCGGCAATGAATAGGGAACCGTCAGGCGCGATACACACATCGGAAGGACGGAACCACTGGTCTTTACCTTTTACAATATCATCAATACTGGCTGAGTAGCCTGCACCGTTTTTCTCTACCGGATAAGCCCTTACTACATTAGGCCCGGCATCGGAATGGATCATCTGGTTACGGAAACGCTCCGGCAATAAAATACCTTCATACACTAAAATTCCTGTTGGGGAACCAGCGCCGGTTTGCAAAAGGTTGGGCACTACACCCGGGTCATTGAGGTGCCAGTGACGTTTGGGAATTTCTTCTTCCATACCCGTACGGTAGGAACGCCAGTTTTCACCAGTCATCTCATCGGTATAGCCATAGTTGCCGTATTCCATCACATAGTTAATGCGTACACCTTTGTTACCATCATCATCATTGTCAGACTGCCAGAGGGTGCCGTAAGAGTCTACTGCCACTTCGTAATTATTACGGAAATTATGGCCGAGCACTTCAAAATTACTTCCATCAGGATCGCAGCGGAACACCATTCCCTGGCGATACGGCTGACCTTTGGCACTGACTTCAATACCACTCTGCTCCGTTACCGGATTTCCGTCTTTGTCAAGCACTTGTTCACCTGCATTACCAAAGTTGAAATACAATTTGCCATCTGGTCCAAAGACGAAAGCATGGATAGCGTGGTCATGCTGCTCACCCTGCAATCCGCTAAATAAGACTTCTTTTTTGTCGGCTTTGTCATCGCCATCGGTATCGGTAAAAAGGAAAACATTAGGACTGCAGGAGACGATAGCTTTGTTGCCCATTACCCAGATACCCAGCGCAGCATTGATATCATTACCCTGATAGAACACTTTGCTATTATCAGCTTTTCCATCACCATCCGTATCTTCTAAAATCAGGATACGGTCACCTTCCTTTTTAGTAGGATTGTTAGGGTTGAGGCGGGGGCGATAATTATAACCCTCACAAACCCACACTCTGCCCTGAGCGTCAATGTCCATATTGGTAGGATTTACCATCATAGGTTCAGAGGCAAAGAGGGTAGCCTGTAAGTCATCTGCCACATCTAAGCCAGCCAGAGCATATTTGGCATCCCGTTTTTGTTCTTCGCTCAATGAATCATAAGCAATCTGCTCTGTCTCTCCACCAGAACCACCACAAGCCGTCATTAATACCATAGCACACATGAGCGGCCATAGCAAATATTCAAAAATTTGGCCTTTATCATTATCAGCTTGATAAAGTTGCATAAGATTAAGTAGTTTAATTTTAGGAATTGTCTTAAGCCATTAAGATAATAAATAGCTGTTAATTTGCTGATAAGAAGACACAAAAAAGCCGGTAGCACCAGGAATAATTATCCTCTACTACCGGCCTGTGCCAAAAAACCGTCTTGTTACTCAGAAGACACCGTCAAAATTATCATCATCGTCTTCTAAGTCATCCAGATCAGAAAAGTCCAGACCTTCAGCATCAACTTCTTCTAACTGCTCAAGCAGGAAATCATCAAAGCCGGTCTCAAAATCCTGATCAAACTCGTTGTATTCCTGGTCAAAAGCATCGTTCATGAAATTAGTAGAATTTTTCATCCTTATTACTTTATGGTTAAACAATTAATACTATTAATTATCAGAATAATATTAACACATGGCGCTAAAGCAGTCAAGAAAAGGTTAGCTAATCCTGAAAGTTGCAGAATATACTGCTGATTGAGTCGTATATATGCTGAAGCCTACATTTGCAAGAGATGAAATATTCAATGAGAAATCGGCTAATGCTAGACTTTATCCTTACCTTTGTTCATGCAATAATTATATAAATCTTCTATTATGAATATCCTCAACGCAATCCCACCTATTTTTTTGCTACTATTTTTTTCATTTTCGTCAGTTTTCGCACAAGTACTTTCTTCACCTTTCGTGGAAGAAACCATAGATGAAATTGATATTGGTTACGGATTGGAGATAGGAGATGTAGATGGTGATGGCACTTTAGACATCATACTGGCCGATAAAGAGCAGTTTGTATGGTACAGAAATGGTGACTGGAAGCGTTTTGTCATGGTAGATGAGCTTACCGAAAGGGATAATGTTTGCCTGGCAGTACGTGACATTAATCAGGATGGCAAGGTAGAAGTAGCGGTTGGAGCTCAATGGAATCCCGGTGAAACTAGTGATACCGAAGCTTCCGGCTCTGTGCATTACTTGATAAGACCAGAAAATCCTGAAAACAAATGGACTCCGGTACAGCTACATCATGAACCTACAGTTCACCGTATGCGCTGGATTCGTACTGGTGAGAATGATTACAAGCTCGTTGTACTCCCTCTGCATGGCCGGGGAAACAAAGGAGGAAAAGGTGCTGGCGTAAAAGTAATGACTTATGATGTTCCCAGTGATCCGAACTCCGAATGGGCAGTAGCCACGGTAGACAGTAGTATGCATTTGACGCATAATTTCATTGTAGATGATCAGAATCCTAATGCAGCTTCTTTCATGGTAGCAGGAAAAGAAGGTGTGAAAAAATATGGATACATAGGCAACGAATGGCAGATTCATGAAATGCCTGAACTAGACCATGCTGCTGGAGAAATCAGTACGGGCAAACTAAACGAGCTTTCTTTCATCACTACGATAGAACCTATGCATGGCACGAACCTGATGTTATACAGCGGAGAAAATTATATGGATAAAACCGTTTTGTATGATGATCTACAGCAGGGACACGCTCTTGCAGCCGCTGATGTGTTGGGGATGGGTAGAGACCAGATTATCGTGGGCTGGCGTGAACCCAATAAGAAGGGCAAAGTGGGTATCAAAATCTTTGTTCCAATGGATAATAGTGGTGAATCATGGATGCATTACTTTATAGATGATAACGGAATGGCTTGCGAAGACCTGAAAGTGGCAGACTTAGATGATGACGGTGATCTGGATATTATCGCTGCGGGTAGAAGCACCAAGAATCTTAAAATTTACTGGAATAGTAAAGTGAATAACTAAGCTGGCTTAAGTTACCGTGAATTTATCTGATCAATCCTGCTTCATCTATTGTTTATAGGCTGTAAACCAAATTTTTTGAAGTGCTAAAGCCTGTTCAATTTCATTTTACTTTTTTTACAAGTATTGTTCTGACCTGTTTTAGTTGCAGTAGCAACAAAAATGTGAGTAAGGATGCGAAAAAAGATGTAAGCCAGCAAATTTATGTAGTTAGTCAGGGCTGGCATAGTGGATTGGTAATTCCATCTTCTTGCATCGCTGACTCCTTGTGGCCAGAAAAGCATGATTTCAGTGAATATGAGCATATTCAAATTGGCTGGGGAGATAAAGATTTTTATCAAAATCCTGGTTTCAGTCTCTGGTATGGCGCAAAAGCGATACTCTGGCCTACAAAGAGTGCGCTTCAGGTACTTGGTTTGCGTCAGCTCTCTAATTTACAGTATTATGCTAATGAAACAGTGTCGCTGCAAATTTCTCAGGCAGATTACTCCTCTCTCTGTGAGTTTCTGCGGACAGAATTTCAACTAAGTGATTCTGCCAAGTTTATTCCTCTCAAAGAAGGGTTGTACCGAAACAGTCACTTTTTTCTGGGCGATAAGTCTTATTATTTTCCCAAAAATTCTAATGTGTGGACTGCCCGTGCTTTAAAACAAGCGGGTTTTGACCTCAATCCCATTTGGTATCAATCCCAAAAGTCATTAATCAAAAGGATGAAAAAGGAAGGAAGTTTGGTCTATTCCGATGAACAGTAAGACAAATTATTTTAAGGATAGATTTCAATTGATGTATTGAGAGGCACAGTACGATAGAGTTCATCCATCTCAGCATTAGTAACCGCTATACAGCCAGCTGTCCAGTCACGATGACGGTGAAAACGACCTCTCCAGCCATTTCCATTTCTAAGTCCGTGAATTTTGATCGCACTACCATGAGCAAAACCACCTGCTACCGCAAAAGTCTGATCTTCGGCATTGGGATACGAAATTCCTAAATTGAGATAAAAAACGCTTTGTGGATTTTTATCATAAATATAGTAAGTGCCTTCCGGGGTTCGCATATCTCCTTCCCTTCTTTTCGCTCCTACCGGCTGTCTGCCCAGTGCTATTTTATAAGTTTTGATCAGCTTCCCATTTGACCAAAGTTGAAGCTGTCGTTTGCTTTTATACACTACCAATCGTTCGGCTAATACTTTTTGAGCTAAGCGGCGAGTGGGAAGGAGCGCATAAGCGAATACTGCCAGAAAAATACTACTGAATACGGCTAAAACACGAACCACTGTGACTAGTCGGCTATCCATTCAGACACATTCACATCGCTCTCCAAGAGCACTTCTTCCTGATCGGGCAAGGCAGGAAAGAAATCAATGTTAGTTACCTTTTCTATACTGTCAATAGGAACTGCAAAGGAATAAATATCTTTTTCAGAACCTTCATTGGGCAGCAAAAAACCTATGGCCTTGATTTCCGGCTCTGTATAGTCTAAGAGCACTTTGTAATAAGCTTTAGGGATGCTCACTCTGTTCTCTCCTATCCTTCTGGACCTTTGGTTAAAAACCGGACCCGTCACCACATATAGCTTACCATTTTCTAATGCCCAGTCACGTACCTGTTCTTCCAGAATTCGCCAGATACCACGGTTAAATTCTGGTTCCTGAGGACTCATATTGGACATGTAGAAGCTTTCGCTCATGGCTTCTTCTGAAAACTTCATGTCCCCTGCTGGAGCCAAATGCCCTCTGTCGTATCCTGAACGATAATAATCTTCTAAACTAGCAGAGCCTGTAGAAACCATAGGATCTTCCCGAAAATCATCAGTCCGTTCTTCTATCCCTTCTACTTCTATTCCGGTAAGTTCATATGCCACCCATTCCGCCTGTTCATGTTTCTCCACATAGGAAAGCGTAAAATACTGATGGCGGATGATTTGTTGGTTATCAGAATTCGGCAGATAATCCAGTGTTTTGGACGTTCCTGAGAGTGGAGGTTGGTTTTGGTTGTTTTGTTCTCTTTTTGGAAGCTGAGTTTCTGCTGAGCCAGATTGATTTTGCTGGTTTTTAAGCAGCAATAATACAATGATAAAAACTGCAACGATGACGATTGTCAGTATAAGATATTGGGTAGATTTTTTTGCCATTAATCGTTTACTGTTTTTTTAGATAAACCCATCAAAGATTAGGCAAAAATAGGCAAGCTGCAAGTTTAACGGTGATGTTTCAGAATAAAATTAACGATAGGGCGGGCATCATCCAATCCGTGCACATGTCCAACTCCATCTTTCATTACTACCTTTACCTTCCCTTTACCTTCTTCATATGCTTTTACAATCAGGGCACCGTTTTCTTCGTACGGTACGACCTTATCCTGATTGCCCGAAACCATAAATAGTGGAATATCCGCTTCAACAATGGGCTCAATATGATCTATAGGATTGTGCTGAAAGTTAAGTGCCTCTTCTTCACTCAAGCCATATGCCTCAAGGCACTGTTTCCAATCCTCTTCACTGCCACGGCCGCTCATTTTACCTCCCGGCCAGCTTTTGATATCGCAAACCGGAGCATCAGCATAAATGCAGGAAACTTTGTCAGTGTTTTCAGCGGCCCAGTTGAATACAATTAAACCTCCTCTACTCATACCTTCCAGTACAACTTTAGAGGAAAAGTCATATTCCTGTGTAACGTATTTGTAAAAGTTATTCCAAATTTCTACCGCCTGCGGGCTGCCATACAAGCCAGACACATCAATGTAAGCTACATAAAACCCTCTTGACAAAAGCTCCATATCCACTTCTGGCCGATGACCAAAAAAGCGGGCGCGCCATATCCAGGGGTTATCCTTCGCAGGTCGCTTTGGCACTACAATTCTGCTTTGTCGCCCCTGAAACTCAAAAGCGTACATGCGAAAACCATGAAAATTGCCAGGCTCTCCCTGAATGTTAATTTCAGTTACTGACTGCTCTGCCTGTTGTACATAGGTACAACCCAGGCAAAAGAGCAGGAGCAAACCTATACTAAGATTAGGTAGTTTTTTGATGTTAATCATCCACGATTACACAACGATTATTTTTGAGATCATCTTCTACAGTTTTAAACTTAACATTTTTCTTGATACTTCCATCACTATACTGAACGTTGACCCTGTCGTTCCTACCCGCTACTTTTGCAGTTTTAGCAGGCTGTACAGGTTCAACAGGCGGGCGGTTTCTCTGAGCTGCTGCTGCGTTGGCTGCACTACTTCTGTCAAGTGATGAATTGACCTCTTCTTTGGTTTCCTTCAGTTTTTCCCGCTGTCGTATTGAGCGAGCTTCTCTGACCTGGTCAGAACTTTGTACGGGGATATCAGCTTTCATCAAAAAGGAAACGGTTTCTTCATTGACTTTGGCGATAAACCGCTTAAACAGTTCAAAAGATTCAAACTTATAAATGAGAAGCGGATCTTTCTGCTCGTATACCGCATTCTGAACGGATTGCTTCAGGTCATCCATCTCACGAAGGTGTTCTTTCCAGTTCTGGTCAATAATCGCCAGCGTGATGGCTTTTTCCATCGCCTGTATCATAGCTTCACCTTCAGTATCAATGACTTTCTGAAGATTAGCAGATACCCCTAGCTGCATCTTGCCATTGGTAAACGGCACCAGAATATTCTCTACGGTAGCACCACGGGTCTCTTTGATATTTTTAAGTACCGGCAGTGACTTCTGAGCAACGTGTTCGTTCTTTTTACCATATTGCTCATAAGCATATTGGTACAGATTTTCTGTCAGTTTATTTTCAGAAATCTGATCAAATTCAGCTTGTTCTATAGGGTAATCAATAGCCAGTGTACCCAATACCGTCAGCTTAAAGCTCTCATAATTACTTACTCCTTTGGTTCCCAGAACGATATCTTCGCAGGTATCGTACAGCATGGTCATGATATCCATGGAAAGCCTTTCTCCCTGTAGCGCGTTTTTACGACGCTCATAGATTACCTCACGCTGCTGGTTCATGACGTTGTCATATTCCAGCAAGCGCTTACGAATGGCAAAGTTGTTTTCCTCTACTTTCTTCTGCGCTCTTTCTATAGAACTGGTTACCATAGAATGCTGAATCACTTCTCCTTCTTCCAGCCCCATGCGGTCCATCAGTTTGGCAATACGATCTGAACCGAAAAGACGCATCAGATTGTCTTCCAGAGACACAAAAAACTGTGATGAACCCGGGTCACCCTGACGTCCGGAACGACCTCTAAGCTGACGGTCTACACGACGAGATTCATGGCGCTCAGTACCAATAATAGCCAAACCACCTGCTTGTTTTGATTCTGGCGAAAGCTTAATATCCGTACCACGACCTGCCATGTTGGTAGCAATGGTCACCGTTCCGGATTGCCCTGCTTCGGCTACAATTTCAGCCTCACGCTGGTGTTGCTTAGCATTCAGCACATTATGTTTCACATTTCTCATCTTGAGCATGCGGCTCAAAATCTCTGAAATTTCCACTGAGGTGGTACCTACCAGTACCGGTCGTCCTTTTTCAGTAAGTTCATTGATTTCCTCCACTACCGCATTAAACTTCTCCCGCATAGTTTTGAAAACCAGGTCCTGACGGTCATCCCGTACAATTGGACGATTGGTAGGGATTACTACTACATCCAGTTTATAGATTTCCCAAAACTCTCCGGCTTCTGTCTCTGCCGTACCTGTCATACCGGCCAGTTTGTGGTACATGCGGAAGTAGTTCTGCAATGTAATGGTGGCATAGGTCTGGGTGGCTTCTTCTACTTTTACGTTTTCTTTAGCCTCAATAGCCTGGTGCAATCCATCCGAATAACGGCGCCCTTCCATCACACGACCGGTCTGCTCATCTACAATCTTAATTTTACCATCAGCAATAATGTATTCCTGGTCAATCTCAAAAAGTGCATAAGCCTTTAACAATTGATTGACAGTGTGGATACGCTGCGACTTGACCGCATAGTCTTTGATCAGCTCATCTTTCTTCTGGACCTTATCCTCATCACTCATTTCTTCATCTTTCTCCAAATCAGCGATGGCAGTACCAATATCCGGCATGATAAAAAACTGTGGATCTTCACCCGTCTGCGTAATCAGGTCAATCCCTTTTTCGGTCAGGTCAATATTGTTGTTCTTTTCTTCAATGGTAAAGTAGAGTGGAGCATCAGCCTCAGGCATGTTACGAGAGTTATCCTGCAGATAAAAATTCTCCGTCTTTTGCATGATCTGCTTGTTACCTGTTTCGCTGAGGAAACGAATCAAAGGCTTATACTTGGGCAGACCGCGATGCGCACGAAAAAGTGAAAGTCCGCCTTCCTGGGTATTGCCTTCCTTAATTTTCTTTTTAGCATCCTGAAGCAATTCATTTACTAACTTTTTCTGTGCTTCATAAAGGCGGGAAATGCGAGGCTTCAACTCATAAAATTCATGCTCATCACCTTTGGGTACGGGTCCTGAGATGATCAATGGCGTACGGGCTTCATCTACCAGTACGGAGTCAACCTCATCCACCATTGCAAAATGATGCTTACGCTGTACCAAATCACCCATATCACGGGCCATATTATCGCGAAGGTAATCAAAACCAAATTCGTTGTTTGTACCATAAGTGATGTCTGCGGCATAAGCATCACGACGCGCATCAGAGTTGGGTTGATATTTGTCAATACAATCCACAGTCATCTGATGAAACTGGAAGAGGGGAGCCATCCACTCAGCATCTCTTTTGGCCAGATAATCGTTGACCGTAATCACATGGACGCCACGCTTGGCAAGGGCATTCAGAAAGGCTGGCAAGGTAGCCACCAACGTTTTACCTTCACCAGTAGCCATCTCAGCAATCTTACCCTGGTGTAAAACGATACCTCCTATGAGCTGCACGTCATAATGCAGCATATCCCATTTAATTTTCTGTCCGGCGGCCAGCCATTCATTGCTCCAGACTGACTTTTCACCTTCTATGCTTATGTGCTCATGTTTGGCAGCCATCTGCTTATCAAAAAGCGTAGCTGATACCTCCATCTTTCCATTTTCCTTGAAACGGCGGGCTGTTTCTCGCATGATCGCAAATGCCTTAGGAAGGACTTTGAGGAGTACTTCTTCCAGCACTGTATTCCGATCTTCTTCTAACTTATCAATCTGTGCAAAAACTCTCTCTTTTTCGTTGATGTCCATCTTGGGGTTTTGCTCAACACTATCATGAAGTTCTTTTAGCTGCTGATCAATACTTTCCAGTTCACCATCTATCACTGCTTTTACTTCAAAAGTTTTGCCCCTCAGTTCGTCATCACTTATGCTTTGCAGCTTATCATATTCGGCTTTGATCTCCTCAACCATCGGCATGACCTCTTTAATGTCTTTGTCTGATTTACTGCCGAATAGTTTTGCCAATAATTTATTTAGCATATTGATTGAATATTTATATCTCTATTGAATTCCTGAAAATAATGTATGTACACAATAGCTGATCGTTTGAGTAGCATGTACAAAAGCACTAATATGTAAAAAAACCATATTACACAAAAACAGTGCCCTCAAAAACCATGACAGCGGGTCCTATCATGTGTACATCTGTATAAAAATCGTCTTTCATTTTGCGGAAAGATACCTGAAGTAGTCCTCCCTGAGTATTAACATTTACAGGACTTTCAAGCCCCTGAACCTTAGCCATAGTAAGCGCAACTGCGGTTACGCCTGTTCCTGAGGACAAAGTTTCATTCTCAACACCTTTTTCATATATTCTCATATGGACCTCACCGTTTTTCATCTCCACAAAGCTGGCGTTGGTACCCTGAGGCGCAAATGATTCATGATAACGAATTTTTTTACCTACTCCTATAACGTCAAAATCTGCCAGATCTTCTACAAGTCTGACATAATGTCGGGTACCAGTGTTCATAAAGTAGCCCTCTAATATCTCTTCTATACCTACTACATCCACCATACGGATGTGAATCTGCTCGCCTTCAATACGGGCTTCGTGCATACCATCCTCAGCATAAAACTGCGAATGCTTTCCGATCATCCCCAGATAATGTGCCAGATGAACCGCACAACGGCTGCCATTCCCGCACATGCTGGTGGTAGCGTCCGCGTTGTAGTAGATCATTTCAAAATCATACTGCTCATGATCCTGTAAAAGGATCAGCCCATCAGCTCCTACACCAAATTTGCGATGACAAAGCCTCTGTATCAGCTTCTCGTCCTGCTGAGGGAATTTCCCTTCCCGATTATCTATCATCACAAAGTCATTGCCGGTGCCCTGGTATTTATAAAAATACAATGTATTCATAGATGGTTAGTAATTATACTCATTGGCATAAATCAATCAGTATTACAAAATAATAGTTGCGTCAATGACAAAGTCTTTCATACTTATTTTTTTGTCTTGTCTTACAAATTTTCACAATACTAGAAAAATTTGAGCAGATTAGTGGATCAAAATCAGAAAGACCTTAAGCTGAGCTTCATTTTATTTCATCTATTTTTATATATTCAGATTTATGAACCTAATCAGAAACTCTAAGATGAGAAATATCTTTTTTTTTCTTTCTCTGCTTACTTTTTACTCTTGCCAGCCTCAGGAGCAGGAAACCCAAGACTTAAGACCCAATATTCTTTTTGCTATTGCCGACGATGCTTCATTTCCGCATATGGGAGCCTATGGCACCAGTTGGGTAAGTACCCCGGCTTTTGACCGGGTAGCGAACAATGGCCTGCTTTTTAATAATGCTTATACACCTAACGCCAAATGCTCACCTTCCCGTTCATGTATACTTACCGGACGCAACTCCTGGCAGTTGGAAGAAGCAGCCAATCATGTACCTTATTTTCCATCTAAGTTTACCACTTTTATGGAAAGCCTGCTTCAACATGGATACTTCACCGGACATACAGCCAAAGGATGGTCTCCGGGAAACCCGGGTGAACGAAATGGTAAAAGGAGAGAGCTCACCGGACCAGCCTTCAACGAGCATAAAGCTACGCCTCCGGCAGAGTTTATCAGCAATAACGACTACGCCAAAAATTTTGAGTCATTCCTGGAAGCACGTCCTGATTCACTACCTTTCTGCTTCTGGTACGGTGCTATTGAGCCTCATCGGGCTTATGAGTACAAAGCTGGCATCTCCAAAGGTGGTAAAGAAATCAGCCAGATTGATGAAGTGCCTGAATTCTGGCCTGATTCGGATTCCGTGCGCACCGACATGCTGGATTATGCCTTTGAGCTTGAATATTTTGATCAGCACCTGATGAGGATGCTGGATATGCTGGAAGAGCGGGGAGAACTGGAAAATACCATCGTGGTGGTCACGTCCGATAATGGTATGCCTTTCCCTCGGGTAAAAGGACAGGCTTATGAAATGTCTAACCACCTTCCTCTGGCGATTATGTGGCCGGCGGGTATCAAAAACTCAGGACGTAGTATTGATGATTTTGTAAGCTTTATAGACTTCGCCCCTACCTTCATGGAAGCAGCACAAATCTCACCTCAAGAAAGCAATATGCAGGTGATGCAGGGCAAGTCATTGAGCGATATTTTCCAGGCAGAAAGTGGCGGACGCATTAACCCTGCACGCGATCACGTGCTCATTGGCAAAGAAAGACATGATGTAGGCCGCCCCAATGATCAGGGCTATCCTATACGGGGAATTATCAAAGAAGACTTACTGTATGTGCAGAACTTTGAGCCTGACCGTTGGCCGGCCGGTAATCCTGAAACCGGTTACCTGAATACCGATGGAAGCCCTACCAAGACCCAAATCCTCAACATGCGCTATGAGGAAGAGCAGCGAATATTCTGGGAAATGAATTTTGGCAAACGTCCTCCCGAAGAGCTTTACCGTATTGACGAAGATCCTGACTGTGTGAATAACCTGGCGCTGAACCCCGAATATGCACCCATGCTGGAAGAATTGAAAACCCAGATGCTGGCCGAACTCCTTGCCCAGGGCGACCCCCGTATGATGGGCAACGGTCATGTATTTGACGACTATGTATATGCCAACGAAGCAAATCGTGACTTCTACTCTCGCTACCTTGAAGGTGAAGATGTAGATCACGGCTGGGTAAATGACAGTGACTTTCAGGAGAAGGAGGAGTAGGCATGCAGAAAGTAGCTGAATGGAATGAAGCAGGCGATTTTCTGCCTTTCCGTTAGATGTAGGCTTTTGATGCTGGAGATCAAAATACTCTACCTACTTCTGACTATCTTTCGCAAGAGAAGCAGCAGTGTCATGAAGGCTGGCAAAGAATAAAGCAGCAAACCATCACCATGATGGGCAAAAGCTCCGGAATACGGGGCTTTTTTTATGCACTGATCTTCTGAAAGCATACTCTTTTTCTCAGCATAAAACTTCAATCCGATGGGCATCCGTTCTTCATCCGATGCCCATCCGTTGATCCTCGCTTGCCCATGGGTTTGTAAAGCTGTGCCCATCCATTTTTTAAAAGACCGTGATTAAAAACTTAAGTCAGGAGGACTGAGGTTTAAGCGAATCACTAATGTAAGGTTCAGTAATCTTCTTTCATTAAATTCTTTATCAGATAACTTAATCTTTAACCTCTTACACTTTAGAAATAATGGTGCTGATAAATGCTAGCGGAAGCCCAATGGATAAAGGAGTTAAAGTTGTAGCGATCCTCTTTCTACCCCTTGCAAATTACATTATTAAGGCTAAGTAAACTTTAGAACGCTTGGCTGTATTAGAAGAGGTTAAGGATTGGAAAAAACAAACCTGTAGGTAAAATCCTTCCTGTACCCCGTGGGCCGCCGCTGTGGAACAGGGGACAAAGGGGTGAAATTACCTTAGCATACTGATCTGGTCGCCAACAAAAGTAAAGACGAAGCCATGAGCATGCTGTTCTTATTCCTACAGGAGCAAATGAAAGAATAGTTGCTCAGGCTTTCTTTGTGCAATCGCTATATTGCTTTTGCCCCAAATGACAATAATCCGTAGGTTTGGCGGTTAAAAATCTAAAAAAACATGAAGCTACTGCATACCTATTCCTTTCTTATCTTATGCTGCTGTTTGCCTTTTCTGGCAATGGCACAGGACAAAGAAGATACTAACCAATGGGAGGTCAATACGCCACACGGTGACTTTAAAGAAGTCAGCATCACCACCGACGAAGGCACCTGGATGAACCTGGATGTGAGTCCTGACGGGCAGACCATCACCTTTGATCTGCTGGGCGATATCTATACCCTGCCCATAGCCGGGGGAGAAGCCAGCTTAATTCGCGAAGGGCATGCCTACGAAAGTCAGCCCCGTTTCAGTCCCGATGGTACACAAATCGCCTTTACCAGCGATGCCGGAGGTGGCGATAACATCTGGCTGATGCATACCGATGGCAGCAACGCACAACAGGTAACCCGGGAAGACTTTCGTTTGCTCAACAACCCCGCCTGGACGCCCAATGGGCAGTACATTGTTGCCCGCAAGCATTTTACCTCTACCCGCTCACTGGGTGCCGGTGAGATGTGGATGTATCACATCAGCGGAGGCAGTGGGATTCAACTGACCGAGCGCAAGAACGACCAGCAGGATGTTAACGAACCCAGTGTTTCGCCTGACGGACGCTATGTATATTACAGCGAAGATATGTACCCCGGTGGCTACTTTCAGTACAACAAAGACCCTAACAGCCAGATTTATGTGATCAGGCGCTATGATCGGGAGAGTGGAGAAACGGAAACCGTAACCGGAGGGCCGGGTGGAGCCTCACGTCCACAAATCTCTAATGATGGCAAGAAACTGGCCTTTGTCCGCCGTATCCGAACCCAAACTATCCTTTTCATCCACGATCTGGAAAGCGGTGAAGAGTGGCCAGTATATGATGGCCTCAGCAAAGACCAGCAGGAAGCCTGGGCGATCTTTGGCACTTATCCCGGCTTTGACTGGATGCCCGGTGATGAGGAGATTGTGATCTGGGGAGAAGGCAAACTCTGGAAAGTAAATGTAGCAGAGGCCAACGCTACTGAAATTCCCTTCAACGCTACTGCCACCCATCAGATTGTAGAGGCTTTGCACTTTGAACATGATCCTGCCCCGGAGCAGTTTAACGCCAAAGTGATCCGCCATGCCATCACCTCTCCTGATGAGAAGACTTTATATTTTAATGCTCTGGGGTATCTCTGGAAGAAGGCATTACCCAATGGAAAGCCCGTGAGACTTACTGATGGAGAAGACTATGAATTTGAGCCGACCATATCACCCGATGGTAATACGCTTGTGTATACGAGCTGGAATGATGAGACCTATGGGGCAGTAAATAAGCTAAGCCTTAATGAGAGAAGGGCTAGTCCGGTGAAACTCACCAGCATAAAGGGTAGCTTCCGTACCCCTGCTTTCTCTCCCGATGGCAAAAGCATTGTTTTCCGCAAAGAGTCGGGCAACAGCGATCAGGGCTATAATTTTGACAAAGAGCCCGGCCTGTACCTCATTTCCACAGAGGGCGGAGAAGCCAGGAAAATCACCGATGAAGGTGAGGAGCCTATGTTCAGCGCCGATGGACAGCGCATCTACTATCAGGCGGGCTATTTCAATCCTGATGGCTCGGGCAAGAAGTTCAAAAGTGTTAACCTGAATGGAGAAGACGAGAAAACACATTTCTCCTCCAGGTACGCCACTCAGTTCATCCCCAGTCCCGACGGCAAGTGGATTGCCTTCACCGAACTATTTAAAGTATACATCGCGGCTTTTCCTCAGGCAGGCAAAGATCTGGAACTAAGTGCCAATACAAAAGCGGTCCCGCTGGTACAGGTAGCCCGTGATGCCGGTATCAATCTGCACTGGTCAGCCGACAGTGAAAAGCTCCACTGGACCCTGGGTGAAGAATATTTTACCACTGAGCTGAGCAATAGCTTCGCCTTTCTGGAAGGTGCTCCCCAGGAACTTTCTCCCATGGATACTACCGGCCTCAAAGTGGGTCTGCAGGTTGACTTTGACAAGCCGGAAGGTCTGTTGGCACTCCAGGGTGCCCGCATCATCACCATGAAGGGAGATGAGGTCATTGAAAACGGCACAATTCTCATTGAGGATAACCGCATACAGGCCATAGGCTCAGCCGATGAGGTAGAGATTCCGGCCTCGGCAGAAGTGGTAGATGTCAGTGGCAAAACCATCATGCCCGGTATCATAGATGTACATGCCCATGCTCAGCATTTCAGGGATGGCATTACTCCCCAAAAGCACTGGCCTTACTATGCCAACCTCGCCTATGGCGTCACTACCATGCATGACCCTTCGGCCAATACGGAGATGGTGTTTGCTTATTCGGAGTTGGTCAAGGCAGGGAATATGGTAGGGCCCAGGGTTTTTTCTACCGGCACAGTACTTTATGGAGCGGAAGGTGATTTTAAGGCCAAGGTTAACAATCTGGAAGATGCCCGCTCCGCCATTCGCCGTACCAAGGCTTTCGGAGCATATTCTGTTAAAAGCTACAACCAGCCTCGTCGTGAGCAGCGGCAGCAGATTATACAGGCCGCGCGTGAGGAAGAGATACTGGTAGTACCTGAAGGGGGCTCCTTTTTCTTCCACAATATGAGTATGATCCTGGACGGCCATTCCAGCATTGAACACAACATTCCGGTAGCACCGGTCTATGATGATGTCATCCAGCTTTGGGCAGCCAGTAAGACTACCTATACCCCTACCCTCATCGTTAATTATGGCGGCCTTAACGGGGAGTA
The DNA here is from genome assembly GCF_038039535.1 of Catalinimonas locisalis. Taxonomy (NCBI): domain Bacteria; kingdom Pseudomonadati; phylum Bacteroidota; class Cytophagia; order Cytophagales; family Catalimonadaceae; genus Catalinimonas; species Catalinimonas locisalis. The sequence goes on from NZ_JBBPHP010000009.1 coordinate 147,503, forward strand.
TTATTTTTATCAGCATTCCAATGTGTGGGAAAAAGAGCATCTGCTGACTTTCACGCCCCGGGGAATGATAGATGCACGCTCCCGCCACAGGACGATGGCCCCGGAAGAAGAATATAAGAACGGTCACATCCTGACAGCGGAAAGCTGCAAGGCACTGACTGACCAGGGGGTAAAAGTTAATCTGGGTGCGCACGGACAGTTGCAGGGACTGGGTGCGCACTGGGAACTCTGGATGCTGGAGCAGGGAGGCATGACCGAAATGGAAGCACTACGAGCAGCTACCATGAATGGCGCCTATTACCTGGGCATGGACAAGCATATCGGTTCGTTGGAAGAAGGAAAGCTGGCCGATCTGGTAGTGCTGGAGGCCAATCCGCTGGACGATATCCGCCATACCGAGCAGGTAAGCCATACCATGGTCAACGGCCGCCTGTATGATGCCAAGACCATGAACGAGACTGGCCTTTATGATCAGGCTCGCAGCAAGTTTTACTGGGAACAAAACAAATACAACCAGCAGTTTGACTTCCACATGGAAACACGTTCGTTTATGAGGCCTGAGTGCCACTGTGGAGTACATTAAAGAAATGAAGATGTTTCTAAAACCGATTGCCGGTTATTTGGAAACCTAAGAAATACTGTTCCTAAGCCTTAGCCTGTGTTGACCCATCGGCTAAGACTTAGTACACATTGATTTCACCTTGCCCTCTTCATGGTGATTTGGTCTATACAAAGCGAGGAATGGTAATATGGGGATAGGCAAATAACCCTCAATTTTAAAAGTGTATAATTCTGACTGAAAGAGACGCGCGACTTACTTTCAATCTCAACTCTATTTTCAAACTGTAGCTCGTCCAGTTCCAGGTATGAGCTTTCATTACCCATTCTGTAATAATCGGTATCAAAAGTAATAAGGGTATCGGCATCTATACGGTATGAGCCTTCATGATAAGATACATATCCCAGTACATTTCGGGAAGCATCCAGAACTTTACCTACCCTGCTAAAAGTACCATCCTGAAGATAAGTGGTTTCATTTCTGAAAATCACCGGAGGTGAAACTTCCACTTCATTCTCCATATACCATGTACCGCTTATTAGCACTTGAAGGTCTTCTTCTTGCAGGTCCTGCTGGCAGGAAAAAAACAAAAGAGAAAGCCACAGCGATAGAAGCCCCCTCTGGACATACCTATACATACAAACTATAATATGAGGATAGTAATTACACATCTTTAAGTTTAATATCAGAAACATTTTCCCTGCCGAGAGTTGGAAAGCTTGCTGGCGTAGCATGAATTCATTAAAAAGTACATAGTAAAAGACATTTTAAGAGCTTGATTTGAACCTAAGTAGCTACATCGGTAAGTTTGGCAAGCCTTATGCTTTATTTATTTGAGTAAGCATGAACGTGCTGACACCTTAGTATTGTTGACAGAACTGTAAGCTCAGAATACACATGAAGCAAATCAACCAATTCTTTATCCTGTTATGTATCTTTCTGCTGGCCTGTGGACCTAGCGAAGAAGAGCAGTTTGAACAGCAGGTAAGAAGCCGCGCCATTGACTATTTTGCCACCTATCAGCAGCGAGAAGACTGGAATAAATTTCTATCCTTCTATCATCCCAAAGTTACTTTTACGGATGCAGCTCTGAAAACACGTACCCGGGGAATAGATGCTTTTGAGGAATTTTATAACTGGCCTGACTCAAATTTTCAGAAGATAAGTCCGGCACAGAAGCACCTGGAGGTGCAGGATATCGTAACCCAGGACAGTCTGGTGGTAGCACGAGGTCATTTTAACCCCTTCTACTGGCATGGCGAAAAGCAGGAGTGGACCGGAGGCTTTACCATCTGGCTATATTTTGACAAAAATCTGAAGATCAGGCATCAGGTAGATTACATTCAGTATCCCGCTTCCGTGATATTGTCAGCAAGGAGGTAAACCGTATTTCTGTTGGAATGACTGTGTTCATGAGCTTTAAACTATATAACCAAAAATTACCATCATTGCTCCCAGCATAGTACAAGTGAGTGATAAGATGAACCAGTCGTTACTCCAGCAACTGAGAGAAGTAAATTTAGATAGCAGGGATTTTCTGGGTAAATTCTCTTCTCCAGACACAATTTGAGAAATTGTCATCAAAGCGCCAGCAAGCAGATATACCAGCCCTAACACAGTAATAAGAAAATTTAAGCCAAGCATAGGCAACCAATTTTACAATTATCAAAAGCATATGATTTATCCTGTTATACTACGCTGAACTTATTGCACAGTATTTCATTTCAAACGAGCAGCAGATTGAAAGTATCACCTAACCTTCCACCATAGACCAAGGTTAAAATGCAGTACATCCATAGACCTTTGTTCTATTCCAATCGGGCTCATACCATAGCGGTAGTTAATGGAGGTTTGTCCACTCCATTTTTTAGCAAAAGAGTATTCAAGTCCCAGTGTTCCCTTTAAAGAACCAAAGTATGTGCGTGCATCTTCAAAACGGTTGATTTGCTCATATTCTAATACTTCTCCACCGGATATGTCTACAAACTGATACCTGAATTCCTGACGCAGCAATATATCCAGACTGGCACCCAGTCCTGCCATCAATCTCCAGTCATAGTTTAGCGGAAAATACTGGCGCAGTTGTAAAGGGATATGTATCAGTTGATTCTCAACATTGATGGTATTGGGTAAATTTTCCATTTCAGAAATCCCCGGATAACGGGCCAATTCTTCCTGAGTGTAACGCTCCTGCTGCCTTACGCCTTCGAGCAGATAGCTCAGGCGGTAATGTGTTAGGCCGGTCATCAGGCGTGTATTATCTCTTTTTTTCCTAAACAGCTCAATGCTAAAATCCTGGCTCGGAGTCAGAAAACGTCTTCCAATATCCGGGTCAGGTATAGCAAAACCAGCGGCTATGCCTAGCCTAAACTGTAAGGGATTTTCCTGCTGGGCAGCCTGACGTTCTTCCAGTTCATCATACATCGTATAAGTATAGCCTCCTCTCACTTCTCGCTGAAGTAGCGAAAGTGAATCATGCATATCAGAAAAAGTAGAAGCCAGAAAATCCAAAGCTTGCTGTGGCTGTGATGCATTTGACTGCTGCCCTACTCCCACCATGGGCCGAAATGCCCAGGGTGATGTGTCTAAACCAGGTGAGTATCCCTGCAAGTTGCTAATAGCTGAAGGATTGTAAAATTTATTTGTATACCGGGCTTGTAGCGGTGAAGAAATTTGTCCTTTGTCCCTGTCATTTATCCCAGCAATACCACTGCCCAAACCTCTCAAATAACTTACTGTGGGGCTTTTGCTTATTCCTGTTCCACCAGCATCTTCCACAATATATACAGTATCAAGTATGGATTCACGGACAGTATCCCGTATGTAAACAGTATCATATAGATATAAAGGGGTGGAAGACGTTTCCTCCTGTTGTAACATCTGTGCTATGGAAACTTTCTCCTGCCTGGTTTGCCAGAATATACCCAGATTGACCAAAGTTAACAGCAGCATAGCACTGCCAAATAACCAGCCTCCCCACTTCACATACCAGGGCACTGGCACTGGTGTGACCGCATCCAGACGCTGCTCCAAACGGCTCCAGGTGCTTTCGCTAAAAGGAGGCTGATGCCCCTGCACCTTTTCCTTAATTTTTTTATCAAATTCCCTTTCTTCCATAGTGACTTTGATCTATACGTTGCATTTTCTTTTGCAATTTTGCCCTGGCCTTGAACAAATTTGACTTTGACGTACCCTCACTGATATCCAGCATGCTGGCAATCTCCTGATGGTTATACCCTTCTACTGCGTACAGATTAAAAACCAGACGGTAGGCAGGAGGCAGCTCACTGATCATGGCTTGAATTTCCTGAGCAGAAAGTTGATCAATGACGTTTTCCTGCATCTGTTCTTCTTCCAACTCTATCACATCCATATGGTGATAATGCCTTAATTCTTTGCGATACAAATCAATAGCAGTATTAATTACAATGCGCCGCAGCCAGCCTTTAAACGATTGCTTTATATTGTACTGATCCAGGCGGGTAAATACTTTTAGAAAAGCGTCATTCAGAATTTCTTCTGCCTCAGCTTCATACTGAGAATAGCGCAAAGAGATGCTCATAGCATAAGGGAAAAAATGCTTGTACAAGATTTTCTGAGCTTTCCTGTCGTTCTTTTTACACTTATTGATGAGTGATAACAAACGACGATCCTCCTGCACTTCAGGCATAAGGTTAGTTTTAGCGTGGTTTTTTCCCGTTACGGTGAAGTTTTAAAAACCGTTGCCTCCATCAAAAGTTTTTTTTTACCTTATATTGAAGAGGCAGGCAACCGACTGAAAGGAAACTGCGTATGGGGAACGAATTCGTAAATATCCTAAAGATGCCTAAGATTATTCCGTATCTGATTTTATTCTCTTCGCTTTACCTGATCAGTTGTGAAGACATTGGTGAAGAAGAAAAAAGAAAAGGAGAACCTATTGACATTCAATTGCTCACCGCTTCACCCTGGATTATCGACAATTTTAGCGGTGGTGAGGCGTTAGAAGGTCAGTTCATGGTATTTTCTGATGATTTTTCTTTACAGCTAATTAACAGCGATGCCTCTCAGCAAGAAGGACAGTGGGCAGTAGCCGATAACGAACGGCTAATCATTCGTATGCAGGCTTTGGACGAGCCATACAGCTTGTTGGATGACACCTGGGTCATGCTTTTCCAGAGCGATACAGACTTAAACCTCATCGTTGAAATCAGCAGTAGTTCAAAATCATTCTCAGCCAATAGTACCAACTATAGTGCTCTCCCCAAAAACGATGACGATGACGATAGAGATGACGATGATAACGACGATGAAGATGATGATAGCGATGACAATGATGATGACGACGACGATAACGACGATGGAGATGATGATAGCGATGACAACGATGACAATGATGACGATGACGACTAAATCAATAATATTTTCCTAATAGAGTTTGAGTATCTTCTATATCTTCTTACCCTTATCCAAATACAAGCTGTGAAAAAAGAAATTTACCCACAACTTAGTCAATACTGCACGCCTATTCCCTGTACGATGCCCCAATGTCCGATCGGTACGCGTGATATGTTTTCCAAAGAAGGAGTCATGCTGATCAATCAATTCCTCTCCCATGACTTGAGAGGCCCTTTATCTTCAGCGATTGGTCTTTTGAAACTGATACAGGAAAAACCGGATTTGCTTGAATATTTAAAATACTTAGCCTTGCTGGAAAACTGTCTGAAACGAATGGATCATACTATTCATCAACTCAATGAACAGTTGAACCAGGAAGCTATTTTCAGCAGGGCACACAAAAAATAAACTGATTTTTTTCTTTTGCAGGCAACCCTTTCTCTGGATATCCCGTGCTGTAGGTGATTTTTAAGAAATATATCTAAACCAAAAAGTAAAGACACATGGATATCAAAAAGCTATTATTTTTACCCTGTATGTTAGGCCTGCTGATCCTTGCATCATGCTCAGATGATAATAATGATAACATTAGCCCAGTTGCTGAACGGCCGGTATACGGTAACCTCAGCCTGAGTACTATCATGGATCTGAGCACACCGTATGAATATATTTTTAATCCCCAAAGTAACAATGCCCGCTTCCTGGAGGAAGATGTAAAAGCCAGTATCCGGGCAAAAATTGATGAGATTTTTCCTGATGCCACCTATATTGATGAAATAGAAAGCGATACCGAAAGAGGTATTCCCGTGTGGGAAGTAGAACTGGAAATGCCCTCTGGTGCTGAAGTAGATTTTTATATTTCCAAAGACCTGGAAGAAGTAATAAAAATCAGTGGGGATGATGATGATATTGATTATGAAATTGAGCCGGGAGGTGATTTTATCACTTTGTCACAGGCAATTAGCTCAGCTCGTCAGTCTGTATCCGGAGAGGTAGATGAGTGGGAATTAGAACTCAACGATAATCAGGTATGGGTGTATGAAATTGAGTTTGAAGACAGAGACGATACCGAAGTATTTGTGCACGCCTACACTGGTGAAGTAATCGCAGTATACAGAGATGACGATGATGACGATGACGACGATGACGACGATGACGACGATGACGACGATGACGACGATGACGACGATGACGACGATGACGATTAATAGTCAACTTATTTAGGATAGAAGCTGATGAAAAAAAACAGTTTCTTCCGAAATCTATCAGATTTTGAATAATTCGTCTCAGAATATATTACATCACAGGGTTCTGAAAAGTATTCAGAACCCTTCTCATACATAAATTACATAGCAAAGAATATTTTTCAGTTTATTTGCCAGATCAGGGGCTTGATGCCTGACCCATTTGAACAGAGTACTTCCCCTTAAATAATTTATGCAATTCTCATTTTTAAATGCTTTTTTCTTAATAGCTTTAGTAATAATATAAACTTACTACATGAGGTTACTGCTACTGATCGGCTTTTTGATGCCTCTCTCCCTCAATGCCCAACATCTTCGGGCCGGGCTCATGTACACTGATATCTATAATGCACACTTTGTAGAAAATCACACGCCAAAATGGCATTATTCACTGGGGTTTAGTATCAGTATTGATCCCCCTGACTGGTCGCCTTTCTTACTACAATATGAAATCCGCTACGCTGAAAAAGGCTATCAGACGCAGATCAGTGATGGGGGCGCTACCTATAATTTTCAGCTGGATTTTCATTACCTCTACCATACCCTTTTGGCAGCCTATGAGCTTACGCCTGAGCTGGCACCTTATGCAGGACTGGAAGTAGGGGCACTTATGCGTACCAATCTAGTCACCGCTACTGAGAAAATCCACCTCAAGGATACTTATCGTGAGGGCGATTTGGGCTGGGTTGCCGGAATACAGTTTTTCCGAAAGTCAAAGTTTAGTGCTGACCTCCGGATTGCCAGCAGTATATTCCCTCAGCTGCGCTACGAGTCATTTGATAATTTCGGAAATCCTACAGGCAAAGTCAAAGGATTAAATCATCTTACCGTAGAAGCCGCAGCAATGTTCAGACTATTCAAATTCAGCTATCAGAAATGAAACATACTTGCCTATTGTCTATACTGCTACTGCTCAGTGGCTGCGGTGAAGTGTATATACCCGATCCGGTAGAGCTACGCATTCCTAAATATACCGAAGATGGTAATCAGGTAGCGGGCGCTATTATCAATGGTGAAAGCTGGAAAACAGAATACGATTGCGGATTTCTTGCAGGGTGTGATTTCCCATTACAAATCTCTTCATTTCCCAATGCAGATAGTTTGGTTCTTATTTTTTATGGCAGATTACAGGAAGGACTTAACAAAGGCAAATCGGTAGATCTAAAGTTTGTGTTTAAAAACCAGACTATAGAGGATTTTTGGGATTTACTACAATTGAAAGACAGTTTATTTATCGTTGATAGCGCCAATGTGCTGGCAGGCATAGGTGATCTAAACCCTTTTTTTAACGATAGCACTGCACAAACTTACTGCAATAGAGGACAAATGTTTTTCAGAAAAGCAGAGCATATTGCTGGAGATCAGGACAATGCTCCCAGCATCATCCTAGCAGGAACTTTTGGGCTGGAATGTGATCAAAATGGTGAAATAGCCACTGTTTATAAAGGGCGCTTTGATTTTTCTTTAAAAAATATTGATGTTTACTTTTAGGAAGAAAATTGGAATTAATTTTCCACTTCCTTAAATCCTAACGCTTCAGCTTTATCTTTCTGCGCTGGTAAAATATTAATGTAAATATTATTGCCACTCCAGCAGGTACACGCCATACATAAATTTGCTTCGGCAGCTAACTCATTTTTTACTTCCAACTGAAGTATGTTTAACCCTTGGCTAGATAAGTACGCCTTAATATTGTCTTTGTATTCATTTTCATGCTGAACTCTTTCCCAGGGATTTGCACATTGGGTTTCGGCCTTCATCATCTTAATTTTTGCTACATCACGATTAGCTTTCAAATCCTCTTCACATGAAAATCCAATAATAGTGAGCACTATAAGTATAAAAAACCTTTTCATAAGTATCTCCTTTTTCTCATAGACTCCTATATTCACCCTTTGGTTGGAATTTACTCTTTTGTATTCATCTTACACTACTGACCAATATGAAACACTACTATACCCTAATAGGACTTCTGCTATTACTCTTTCTAACTGCTTTTGAAACCAGTGCACAGAAACTTAAGCAAAATCGGATTCAGGAGCTTAGCCGTCAACACCTGAAAGCAGGAATTGCCGAACTAAAAGAAATTCTCTCCATACCCAATAATGCCAGCTACCCCAAGCATGTGCAGGCCAATGTGGACTGGTGTGATCAGGCTTTTGGCAAACGTGATTTTCAGACACAAATCCTGGAAACTGATGGGCCACCCCTGCTGCTCGCTACACAATTTATCATGCAGGAACTACCTACCGTACTGGTTTATTTGCAGATAGATGGCCAGCCGGTGGATTCTACACGCTGGTTTCAGGAGAGCCCTTACGATCCTGTTCTCAAAGAAGCGAATGCTTCTGGTTCCTGGGAAACGCTAAACTGGGATAATTTAAATAATGATTACAATCCTGACTGGAGAGTTTTTGCCCGCTCGGCCTCCGACGCCAAAGGTCCGGTGCTCATGTTCCTGAAGGCGATGGACATCCTGGCTGAGCAAAATGTACGGCCTGCTTTCAACCTCAAAGTCATCATGGATTTTGAAGAAGAACTGGGTTCGCCCCATCTGCCCGGTGCTGTCACAACCTACGCTGAAGAGTTGGAAGCTGATCACATGATCATCCTGGACGGTCCGCGTCATCCTTCCAATAAGCCTACCCTGACTTTCGGAGCAAGAGGAATACAGACGGTCACACTCAAGATATTTGGTCCTAAAAATCCGCAGCACAGCGGGCACTACGGTAATTATGCACCTAATCCTGCCTTGCGCATGGCCCAGTTGCTGGCTTCTATGAAGGATGAATACGGCAGGGTAACCATTCCCGGCTACTATAAAGGCATAACGCTGGACGAAGAAACCATTGCGCTGCTCAAAAACGTACCGGACGATGAAGCTGCTATCAAAAAGATGATTGGCATTGCCGGTCAGGACAGCGTAGCCGGTTTTTTACAGGCTGCTCGTCAATATCCTTCGCTCAATATCAGAGGCATGCAATCCGGCTGGGTAGAAGAAGAAGTGCGCACCATCGTGCCTGACTTCGCCATTGCTGAAATTGACATGCGTCTGGTCAAAGAATCTGATCCGGACTATCTGCTGAATTTGTTGAGAGATCATATTAGTGCGCAGGGTTATCATTTTGTGGAAGGCGAGCCTACCGAAAATGAGAGACAGGAGTACGACAAACTGATCAATATGGAGCATGAGTTTTCTTACGGAGCTTTTCGCACAGAGATTGACTCGCCCACTGGAAACTGGCTAACTGCCGCTCTGGAAAGAGCTTTTGGTAAAACGCCTATCCGCATACGTACTTCAGGAGGTTCAATTCCTATTTCTCCCTTTGTGATTACTTTGGGGGTACCCGCCGTAACTGTACCTACGGTTAACTCAGACAATAATCAGCACAGCCCAAATGAGAATCTGAGGCTAGGTAATTTTGAAGAAGGTATTCAGACGGTAGTAGCTATTCTTACACAACCGATTGAACGAAAATAAATCTGGAATACAATAAGTTCTTGATTTTCAATGTTCTTAATTCTAATTGGTGCGGAATATGTAAGAAATTGTAAGAGGTACAACTTTTATTTTTGATTCCTGAATTTACATTTGTCAGCTGAAAATATTACTCCCACGTATTATATTAAAGCTGTTTTGTTATGCAATCTATCAAAAACATAATCAGAGATGAGATTAATCTATTCATGCTCATCGTGTTTCTAGTCTTTGTATTTGACTTTGTAACCACCACCTCCCTATTAGATCAGATCCTGGACGGACTTATACTCATGGTCACTATGGTTTACTTTAAGTTCAAAGGAGTCCTTTAAACAGAAAAAAGTCATTTGAATAATCATTTATTAAACCTGAAGCTTTATTGATCAGGTAAATTCTTTGCATAGTTCTTTCCGATCGGAACTACTTCATCATCAAGGCATAGCTGATGTCTTTGGATTCTGCTTACTTTGTCTATTGCTACGATGTAAGATTTGTGTACTCTCGGAAACTGGACTTTAGGCAGTATTTTTTCAACTTCCAGCATAGGCATTCTCGTCATCACCTTCTGATCCTTGAGCACAAACTGCACGTAGTTTCCACAGCTTTCTACAAACAGAATTTCCTCCACTTGTACCCTGACTTTTTCATATCCGGTTTTTAACAAGATAGAATCACTATTCTTCGCATGCCTTTCTATGATAGGCAAAGCCCTGTTGCAGGCCTTTAAAAAACGTGAAAAAGAGAAGGGCTTGAGCAGATAATCTATCGCTTCCAGCTCGTAACTCTGCACTGCAAATTCAGAATATGCTGTAGTAAAGATAACACTGGGAGGTGATGATAGGGACGCCAAAAATTCCATTCCTGTAATATCAGGCATCTTAATATCCAGAAAAAGCAAATCATGAGGCTGTTGATTTAAATATTCTACCGCTTCCAATGCGTTAAGAAAGCTTGCTTTCAGTTCTAAAAAAGGTACTTTTTGAGCAAATTTTTCAATGATTTGCAGCGCAACCGGCTCATCATCTATGGCAATGGCTTTGATCATATTTTAAATTGCTTTTACATGTAAAAAGATAATTGTATTGAGCTTAATGAAGATAAACTGATAGATGCACAAAAAATTCTGACGTAGTCTGGTGTATGGAAAGCTCATGCTTTTTAGGGTAGAGAAGCTCCAGCCGCTGTTTCACATTGTCCAGCCCTATGCCGTGATTATCACGCTCAGGATCTGAAGCCAGTTTGTCATGAATGCTGTTATGAATATCCAGCTTCACTCGCTGAGCATCACCCTGTATAGAAAGATTTATCCAGGATTTGCGCTGTAAGCTTATTCCATGCTTAAAGGCATTTTCTACAAAAGGGATCATAAGCATAGGCGCTACTCTAATATCATGTATCTGATCTTCATCGGGATAGGAAGTTAGCATTTGAATATCAGAATTGGAAGCCAAACGAAGTTGCTGTAAGGCTACAAAGTGCCTTATGTAGGCTATTTCCTTTTCAAGAGTAATCTTTTCTGTGGTATTTTCCCTCAATAGATACCGCATCATATCTCCCAGCTTCTGTATGCCATCAGCAGTTTGGGGAGCATCTTCTACCAATGCAATGCCATATAATGTATTCAGAGCATTGAACAGGAAATGCGGATTGACCTGATGCTGTAATTGTACTAAGTTACTCTGGTATTGAGAGAGTGAGCCTTGCAATAGATTGAGCTGAGCCAGGCTCTCTTTATTCTGACGATACAGCATATAGGATATGGGAGTGATGATGACGATACCGATAAAAAACAAAAAGAATATGGGCAGAATCATTTCCCCATGCTGAAAACCCAGATAGCTTGATGTAGCAAAGCCACATATTAATGATGTGGAAATGATTACGGTAAAATAGCGGGATAAAAGTAGTCTTCGGTGATCGGTTCTATACACCCAGTATAGCAGTAGAACCCCCTGAATCACTAAGCTTGGAATAACACATACCCATATGCCTTTGATGAGTGAATTGCCCAGTAGCGTAGTATTGAAGAAGTACAAAGCAAATGCCCACAAATTAAGCAGAAGCAATGTGTTTTTGAGCATAAGCATTTCTCGTTTACGAATTGAAAAATACTTATCAACCAGCGTATGAATGAGTGTCTTTACAATGGCGTATCCAACAAAAGGCAAATAAAAACGAGTGGAAGCATCAATAGATACAGAAAAAATATCGTTTAGGTGTGCTTGGTTCAATTGATGAACAAACTGAAACCACCAGGTAATGTGATTACTTTCCTCCCACATCATCACAACAGTAGTCCCCAAAGACAAGACCAGAATAATCAGATACCCGTAAAGGGCTCGCAGGAAAGTTCTGCTGATATCTTTTGCTTTATCCCAATAGCCTAGTAGCCATATATTGGAAAGTGCATAAGACAAAAACACCATAGTACTAATAAAATACTGAGATAAGAGCGCTAAAATGGGCTGAGCGTAAGTGCTTCCTCCCTCACTTTCATCTGGTAGATTCATATAACCTACTCTGTAAACTGTAATCCCAATCAATGCTATTGAATAGATTGCAATCGCTAACCAACGTTCAAACTTATTGAAATCCATACAGGCTTTTTACAATCATAGGGCCCACCCATAATACTTTCAATAAAATGTGATGAAGGATGCTAAAAATGTGACGAATAACCTGAAAGCCTTTTTTATCATCGGTTGAAACCCTCTCCCTCTTCTACTGGTTGTTGGCAAGGAAATATACATTTGTTGAATGGACAACCTTTATTCAGGTTTGCTTTCATGTAAGATGCATCAGCTACGATAACTCCAAATAGTACAAAATCCCACGCATAGCCGCAGCATGGAGCTGTCATGGAGAAGAGCTGGACACAGCATGGAGCTAGGCGAGAGGCACTTTCTTGCTAAATTACAATTTGCACCCATCCGGGTACTGCTATGCTATAGGTAAGCTTTGAGCATCAATAAGTAGTTTTTGGGAAATGCTAAGCCCATAAATGCATTTCTTAGGAAGCTTCTATGGGCATGAGACGAGTCACAGGAGGTTCCTACATCTGATCCAGTTGAGGAACAGACAATTCTTCTACATCCCAATGGGCACGTTTGGCTCCTGCCTGATAGGCACTTTCCAGAAAGCTGAGTAAGGCAGCTTTGGGGTCCTCCAGCTCACGAATATCATCATACATCAGCAGCGCCATAGGTGAACCATTGGCGTCTATCCATTGGGCTGTAGATGGGCGAAGCTTTTCCCGATCCAGACCTTCGGGAGAAGGATATGTATAAGAATAAAAAGCCGGTGCCGGAGTATTCTCATCGCCTGCCCAGAAGCCAAAGCTGATCACTTCATGTGAATAGGCATCTTTTTCTACCACAGATGCCTCAGCATCCATAGCGGGAGCTTTTTTTCCTGAAAAACGCGTAACGGTCAGGTCCATATGGTGCCAGTAGATATGTACCGGACAGCTCTTACCATAATACCGTCCGCTAAATTCTTTGAAGACTCCGTCTACCCACAGCATGATCTTCCAAAACCGCCTGATATAATCTATATCCCAATGGTGGTACTGCTTTATCTTATCAAAGCTTTCCTTTATGGGTAGGTCAAATGGTCGGGGAATGATATCTACTTCAACCCCTATCTCCTGCAAATGCATACAGAACAACTGGTAAAACTCGCCTATTGTCATGCCATCTTTCAGCGGTATCTGTACATCATCCGCCCAGCTACTGATGATTTCCACACGACTGTCTTTGATATTAAGATTGACCTCAAATACCTCCTGCTCAAAAGGTATGCTGCGGGTGCTGAACCCCTTGGCACTGACATGCTCAGTAATATACCACCAGTGATTCTTTCGCGGCATGAGTTGGAGCTTAACTTTTCCAATGATTTGTAAAATCAGATGCAGCGTCATTTTACTGTCTTCCCAGGCTGCCAGAGGCAAGGAGGGTAATGAGGATGGTGTAGCTGATGATTGCATGAGTAAAAAGTTTAAGTTTCCAGAATAAAAATCCGTATGTATGCTACTAGCTAAAATACGAGTAAAAGTATATTTGCAGCCATTAGATGATATTTTTCCAGAAAAATATATTTATCTTAGACTTAGTGACTATTTTATTGACGGTAATAAACGTCACATTTTGCTTCTCTCACAAGATAAGATACTATACTACATACATCTAATGCATAATGCTTCGTTAAGTAATTGCTGCTCCCATATAGCAGTAAAATAAAGCATAGCCCATGCAGATCAAAGTAAAAAAAGAGCCGCATTCTCTCAGAAAAGCGCTAGGAGTATACTTCATCCTCTTTCTACTTTATTTTGCAGTAGCCATCGCACCATCTATCTGGCTTGATGAAAGCAACTGGCAGAACCTTCCTTTTCTGCGCTGGCTCAATCTTATGCTCATTCCGCTCATCTTCAGCCTGATCATCACCCATACATCCCGCAAAGCACACCTCTACCTTACCCATCTGGCTGAACCGGAAGTTATCAGGCAGCGCCTGCTACAGTCGTTTCAGCAGCAGGGCTACAGTATCGTCCGTGAGCTACCTAAAAGAGTGTACCTGCGTTCCCGTTTCTTCCTCTGGGATTTCCTTTTGGGGAGAGGCGCTTTGCAACTGAAGGAAAAGAAATCATCGGTACAGATCAGTGGATGCTGGAGCAAAATTCATCAACTGGAAAAGCTCACTCATGAGGGAGAAATACTCCTCCCTAATCCCAAATAATTTCTCCTTTCTGCTTTGCAACACATCAGTTATTAATACTCACTACCAGACCGCAATTCTCCATCGTCTGGTCAAGTGCCATGCCGATAAACATTGGATAAGACCAGCTTTTATACCTTCCCCATATATCCCCCGAATATTGAGGCATCACCTGCTCCTGAATGGTATCTATCAGAGGCTGAGCCTTTTCCCCCAGGTTCCGCACACTAATGGCTGCCTGCAATACTACCGGCTCGTTCTCATGTTGCAACATACGGGATAGTTCCTGATAAGCTCCTTCATCTTCTATCTCTTTGATCAGAATCTCTGAAGCCAGTATGGCTACACTGGGTGATTCATCCTGTGATAATCTACTCAACACATTGTACTGAGAAGCGATATCCCCCTCATAAGCATCCAGAGCCACCAGCGCCCAGTAACGCACTCCACTGTCTTCGGATTCCAGGTAAGGCATCAGTTCCCTCGGATCTCCCACTTTACCTACCAGATCAGCAGCCTGCAGTATACCAGCGGTGGCAAAGCTGCTGCTGTCACGGGCCATCTCGTAGACACTTCTCCCCTCTTCCTGAGCGCGCAGCATCATTTCTCCTTCGTTGAGCAAACCGGTATCATGATGGCGCACCATCCAGTCGTAGAGGTTTTGCTGCATCTCCTGTGCCCGGGCCCGCTGCCCTTCTTCCCCAATCAGGTTATGCAGTTCATAAGGATCATTCTGCAGGTCATACAGTTCTTCAACCGCCTTGGGCATAAACATGTCCTGGGCTTCGGGGGGAAGTTCTCCATCTGCTTTTACCCTGAACAGTTCTTCGTAACCTCGCTTGCCCCGGTTAAAGATGACTGCATTCTGTATGTAGGGCTTATGCGGCATAAAGTGACGAATATAAATATATCGTCCATCGTAGACCGAGCGGGCTACATCATAGCAGTCGTCTGCCCGGTCACGGTAACCGTAGCTGTATGCTTTGGGCTGAACCTCTTCTCCCAGAAAGTTTTCCCCCTCCATCATCTGCGGCACTTCGGCACCCGCCAGAGAAAGCACAGTAGGCGCAAAATCCACAAAGTTCACCATCTGCTCAACATCCTGTGCCGTAAGGTTAGAAACCAGTTCTTTATACTGCTCCGGCACATGCAGCACAAAGGGTACCTGTAAACCGGAGTTATACAGCCAGCGTTTGTAGCGGGGCAACCCAAAACCATGATCACCAAAAATAAAAATGATGGTATTCTCATATTCCCCATCTTCCTTGAGCTGCTGCACCAGCTTACCCACTTCCTGGTCAAAAACCGTAATCAGGTCGTACTGATGCGCCCATATGCTTTTGAACTCATCGGTTTTGGGATAGTAAGGAGGAATCTGTGCCCGCTCAGGATCATGCTTTTGCTCCAAAGACTCCGTATCTTCCGGCCTGTCGCTATTGGCGTGCCCTTCGTGGGTGATGCCAAAATTAAATACACTGAAGAAGGGCTGCCCTTCCTGACGATTTCGCCAGTGCGCTTCTCCCCCATTCTCATCCCAGCGTCCTTCGGCACTAAAATTATAGTCGGTCTTGGCATTGTTGGTCGTAAAATAGCCGACATCCTTCATGAGTTCGGGCAATGTGCGCAGGTTTTCCGGTACGGGTATATCTGATCGCAGATGCTGCGTGCCCAGCGAGGTAGCGTACATGCCGGTGATCAGCGTAGACCTTGCCGGGGCGCAGATGGGTGCATTGGAAAAAGCTTTTTGGAAGACATACCCTCCTTCCGCCAGTTGGTCAATATTGGGCGTAGTCGCATAGTCGTCGCCATAACATCCCCAGGCAGGGCTGATGTCTTCGGCACTGATCCAGAGAATATTGGGAGGCTGGGGCTCCTGACAGGCATAGAAACTGAGGGCAATCCATAAGAATATTAAGCTGCGTTGCATATAGTTGATGATAGGTTGTTGTAAATCGTGTTACTTATTTCGCCAAAGCTTTTTTCTTCACAAGCTTTCGGAAGAGATTTAATATTTAGCACTAAACCGAAGCTTTACTTTATTCTCCTTCCTGACCCGGCATCGGATAATTTTTGTTGGCATCATCCAGTATCAGTATCCAGTCCTGCCCCCGTCCCGAGCTGGGCGGTGTGAAGGTCTGCATACCGGTATTATCGCTGGTGTGCAGAAAATCGGTAATGCCATAGCGGGGATCGTACCATGAAGCAGTGACCGCATGGGAATCAATCTGAGAAAGATCTACCGTAAAAGGCGCTCCCCTTGGAGAATATACCAGCGCGAAAGAAGCATCACTGGCAATCATGGCCTTGATCTTTTCTCCGCCCCGCTCCGGTCCGTCCAGTACGAGCGCAGTATCCGGTACCAGCAGGGTAAAAGGGCGCGACTCAAACAGATTACGTACATGCTTCATCTGGAAGCTGCCCGCATGGTCAATGGCATCGTACCAGGGTACGTTGGCACCGATGGCGGGATCACGCCCCGGCTCCCACATCTGCCAGATACTGTTGTGTCCGTAGGTATGCCCGCAGGCTCCTTCCAGCAGTGAAAAATAAGCAGCCTGACGTGCATCATAATCGTCAAAGCGAAGGTTCTTAGGGTCTTTCTGATTGTAAAAGCCTACCAGTATGTTCTCATAGCGCGGCTCACCATCCAGTGTCGGTTTGACAGGCTTTAACTGATAATCATGGACAGCGAATAACCCATTATCATGATCACGTGCCCCGTGGGAAGACTGAAACATATTAAAGTCCAGCCATTCCGCTTCATGAAAGAAGTCGGAGGACAGGCCCGGTCCGCGGGGATGATAGGTAATGAGATGCGTGCCACCATCACCTTCTCTCAGTCCCTGCGCCATGGCTTCAATGATATCTCTGTCTTCTTCGGTAATGATATTCTGGTCGCCGCCCAGTATCCAGATGATGGGCTTGTCCTGATAGCGTTCTCCCAGATAGGCTCCGTAGCTACGGGCATTCTCTACGGTAAAAATACCAGACTCATCAGAGGCATCCGCCTTCCACTTGTCTCCCCAGGAGGGCAGCATACCGATAAACATATCCAGCGCAGCGGCTTTGTCTACGATATAATCCACATGCTCAAAATAAGCCTCATTGGGCTGGGCAGGATCATTATCTTCCAGAGGCGTGGCACCATAAGCATTAGGTACATTCAGACCGCCAATCTGCGCCAGCACCACGGCCTGAATCACCGTAAAGCCTTTTTCCGACCGGTTCTCCAGGTACTGATCAGCTTCTTCCCTGTCCAGGCGGTGAAACAGTTCCCAGGCGGTATCTCCCAGATAAAAGAATGGCGTACCATCCTCATACATAAGGTAGCGTCCGTTGTCAGAAACTTTAAGCCCAGGCGCAGGCTGCGCAAGGAGTAGGTGTGTTAAGAAAAGTAATGAGAGTATTCCCGTAATACGTTTAAGGTTTGGTTGTTGCATTTTGGTTTTTTAGTGAATATAAAAGCTTATGGCTAAGTCAGCAAACCCTAGCCTCAATAAAAAGCCGGAAGAATCGTTAGCGATGTCTTTAGCAATTGTTAAATTAGAAAAAAAATTAAGCGCCTAAACGACTACACAATGCGACTATCCCTACTATCCGCTTTAATACTTGGACTTACCGCCCTTTCCTGTGCTTCCAATGCTCAGGATATTCCCAACAAAGATGCACAGATACAGGCTGCTGTTATGGCTGCTCCCGAAGACAAACGGGCAGAGGCCACCGTACTGGGTTTTGATGCGGAAGGTAAGATCGTGACGCTGAGAGAAGGTAGCAACAATATGGTTTGCCTGGGCGATGATCCCAGCGCCCCAGGATTTAGTGCCGCCTGCTACCATAAAGACCTGGAGCCTTTTATGGCAAGAGGGCGCCAACTGAAAGCGGAAGGCAAATCTCCCCAGGAAATTTTTGACATACGAGAAGAAGAGGCTAAATCCGGTGAACTGGCAATGCCCGAAGCTCCGACTACCCTGCATGTGCTTTCCGGACAGAATGGACAATACAATGCGGAAAGTGGAACAGTAGAAAATGCCAATTATCGTTATGTAGTCTACATTCCTTTTGCCACCGCCGAATCTACCGGCTTGCCGGAAAGCCCTGTGGTACCCGGCGGCCCCTGGATCATGGACCCCGGCACCCACCGCGCCCACATCATGATTTCTACTCCTCCTCAGGAGTGATGGTGTTATGGTTCTGGGTGGTGTTATGGTGTTATAGTTTTGGGAGGATTAGCTGACTTAAGCGGCAATTATTAATAAATGGTAAAAGAAACTGTAAGGCTTTGGAGCTTGTCATGCCGTCAGGCATCTTAACCATTATCCCAAAGGATATTAAGAAGTGACTGCACCAACAGAATTTTCCTACAAACTTAAAGATCAACATTTGTATGTGAATCATCTGACTTCAAGACGGTAAAGATCCCTCCGCAAGCTCCGGGATGACAGTTCACGGATATGAAGGTTATTATTACAAAGAACTTGGAAAACTTAACTGAAAGCTTACGCCCCTACCATGCCGTTAGGCCACCCTGGCGGGGCATCTTTACCATCATCCCATAAAAGATCAAAGTGGTGTTGTGAGTTAACAGCAATCGTAAAAGTTAGCGTCCGTATATTAATCAGCTATCTTCAGGGCGGTAAAGATCTCTCCACTGCGTTGCGAGATGACAGTTCGCGGATATGAAGGTTCATATTACAAAGAACTGTGAGGACGAAGCTGAAAGCTTACGCCCCTGTCATGCCGTTAGGCATCTTAACCATTATCCCTAAGGATATTAAGAAGTGACTGCACCAACAGAATCTTCCTACAAACTTAAAGATCAACATTTGTACGTGAATCATCTGACTACAGGATGGTAAAGATCCCTCCGCGTTGCTACTGGATGACAAACAGCATTCATTAAGGTAATCAATACTAAGAACTTTGAATGCAAGAATTTAAAGTATAGGAGCTTGTCATGCCGTTAGGCCACCCCGGTGGGGCATCTTATACTCTATCCCATAAATACTCAAAATGATACCGCGAATTCAGAGTTTACCGCACTCTTTAAGGTTGGTAAATAATGGTTAATTCTCTATTAATTTTTTCACCCACCTTATTTAGAAATGGATTCATAACATATTGGATCATATACTCTGTTGCTCCAAGTTTTAATTCCATAAAGGACGTTGAAGATAATGGACGAATCATCAATGTAGTAAACACTTAAGAAAATAATTTTTCAATTTCTAAATTCCCGATCTTTTTAAAAGGTCGTCCAAGTATAAATCTGCATCAACTTGGGAAGTCGTCATTTTATGCATATCATATTTTAATGATACAGAAAATGGATAAAGAATTAGGCTTTCAGAATCCATATGAAAAATGATTGCTTCGCATGTGCCCTTAAAACTATTTACAATTTCCTGTTGTAGAATTTCATTTTTTAACAGAGCACTAATTGAGCTTGTTGCCGAAATTAGTTCTAATATTCCCCACCTCTCTCCTACTATTAATTCTGTCCATATGCAGCCAATACCCTCCTCTTTATTAAAACCTAGTTCTTCGGCAGTTATACTGAAAGAAGGATTTTTAGGGAATGCAAATGAAAAACGGTAAGAGTTCTCATCATCAATTTGTTCACGAACACCTTTAATCCCTATCTGGATCTTTTTACCATTGATTTTGTAGTATCCTTCTGGGTTCCACCTTTTATTCAAGGTTAATTTTGAAGAAGACTTGCTAGTCAATAATTTTTTAAAATCATGAAGAAGACTATTTACATGAAGTGTCTTAAAGATTAATTCATAGCTGTAAATTCTTGCCATTTCTTTTAGTTAAGCTCAACAACCTGATAAAGCTAATTTATCTCCTTTATTCCTTATACCCCTCCCAAAATACAGTCTTTTATGAAACTTTGCTTAGGTTTTACATAAAACAACTTTCTCCGCCTTCCGGTAAAACTTCCGAAGGACTGAGTACATGGATTTGTGCTCCGGTAATTTTTCCGAGAGGCGGAGCGCATGGATTTGGGCTTCGGGATTTTTTCCGAAGGGCTGAGCCATTGGATTAGTGTTCCGGCAAACTTTCCGAAGCGTGAAGCAGCCTGTCCCGCCCTCCGGCAAAACCTCCGACGCACGGAGCACATGGATTCGTTTTCCGCTGTCATTTTTCTTACTTCTCTTCACACCTGTTTTCAGTCAGACAAAAGTACCAAAGCAGCTATAAAACCCTATTTTTCAGCACATTGAGAGGAATCCCCTGGCATTTCATGTCCAAATGTATTTTCAAACTCCCTTTCTCTTACCTCATACAGATCGTGCCTGATTCTGCTCATTATTTCGGCAAATTCAGCAAAATATTTGTCCAGGCAATCTCACTTAAAAACTTAGAAGTGAGATGATTAAACAAAACTTATTCATTCAACAGACTTATATCGCTTTGCAGAATGTGCTGAGCGATGCGGAAATGCTGAGCCTACTCGGCAAGTTCAGCTATAATGAAAAAAAGCTAAAGGAAGCGCTGAACAGTCTGTTGCAGCTCAAAGTCCTCAGGCAGATGCATTATGAGGCTATGGGACAGTCGCGCCTGGCTACCGCCCAACTCAAACAGGCCAGGAATACCTTGCTGGCCATCTTCCGCATACATCAGGATACTGCCAAACTGGCATACAAGAGGGAAGCTGACTACCATGATCATCTGAACATCTGTGGCAAACGCAGAAAAGCTACTGCTGACTGGCTGGCCGATGCGGAACGCTTTTATGAGCTTGTACCCGCCGCCATGATGGATAAATACAATGTGCCGCTGGAAGAGCTGACACAGACAAAGCAGATGGTACAGCAGGTGATGCAGTTGCTGGCCACCCAGGCACTCGCCAAAGCCCGGGCGCAGGATCTGACCCAGCAAAAGCAGCAGCAAATGGAAAAGATGGAGCTGTGGATGCGTCAATTTTATAAAGTGGCTAAGGTAGCCCTCAGTGATTCTCCCCAGCAAATGGAAGCCCTGGGCATAGTAGTGCCGTCTTAATTATTACAGATTGTAGAGGGTGTTATAGTTCTTGGTGTTATTGTGTTATAGTTTTAGGGTCGTCAAGGGGTGAAGCTATTATAGCAACTTCTACTTAAAAAGAGGGTTTGCATTTCATCAACAATAGTGCTAAGCCAAACTCTTAAATAAAACTATTATGCAAATATACATTTCAACATTCGTATTCGTTGCCTATGCATATTTTGCGAACTTCTAAACGAACCATAACACCATAACACCATAACACTATAGCACCATAATACTACTCCTCCCCCTCTGAAGAAGTAGTTTTGCTTTGATTGACTTCTAATTCCGTATAGTTGCCCAGGTCCAGCGTCCAATCATAATCTTTAAATTCTATATCGGCATCGGCATCTTCGGGGATAATACCGTAGCGGCGCAGCATATCTTTAGCCCCATCCAGTCCGTCAAAGTCACCCCGGAACCAGCTGATCAGCGAAGTTACGTATACTTTTTCTTCCTCCGGCTTATAATCAGTAGTGCGGTCCAGAAACTGCTGTGAAATGATATCCAGTTGTTGATCCAATTGGTCAGCATCATAAATAGCGATATAGGGACAGCTTTTAGCCCCACAGTTGAGCGCAAAATGAATACGGGGATCGGTCTCGCTCACCCGAAAAGTTTTCTCAAAGTCATCGGCAAAAGGGTCCTGTATCAGCCCCAACGACCACTTTACCTTAGAGCCGCGAATGATGCCGTGCTCAATATCATCCAGGCTAAGTGATTCTCCGGCGATGGTAATCTGCTCGCTGGTAAAAAACTTATCCCTATCCTCAAATTTTTCAGGATTTTCCATCAGGATATGCTGCACAAAACCATTGTAGACATTGATAAAGAAAGCTTTTTTGGCGGCATCAGTATCCAGTGCGTCTTCCAGCGCCTGCACAGGTGCATTGGCAAGCTGCTCTATGATTTGGGAGGCATCCTGCTTGTCTTTTGCTCTTTGTACCAGCTGTTGAGAGAGTTGCAGATAGTCAGTAGCATGTACTTTTTGTACTGAATTTGCATTTGCAGCATTATTCTTGTTTGTATCTCCTGGAGAACAATTCAGAAACAGTGCTGTGCATATGATGAATGTAGTAAGCATATTTTTCACAAATAATTGATCCTTAGGAAATCCAGCGTTCATATGTAGTACGTAACTTAATTGTCTTACGGATTGATTTCATTTTTTATATAACGCAATTGGCGTTCGTGAAGCTATAAAACAAACCACAAATGCAGATTAGTGTCATCATACCAACATTCAATGAAGAAGCCAACATTGGCAGGCTTGTCCGCTACCTGTCTCAACATGCGGGGAACAAGCTGGAAGAGATTATAGTAAGCGATGGGCACAGCAGGGATAACACGCTGAGTGCCGCAAAAGAGGCGGGGGCTACTACTATTCTTTCTCCACGTCGGGGCAGAGCTACGCAGATGAACTATGCTGCTGCCAAAGCTTCTGGCGATGTGCTGTATTTTGTACATGCCGATACCACGCCACCGCCTTCTTATATCGCAGATATACAGACTGCGCTGGCAGACGGTTATCTGCTGGGCGGCTACCGCTCTCGTTTTCTCTCTAAAAATCCATTTTTAAAAATCAATGCCTACTTCACCCGATTTGATGGGGAGGCTATGCATGGCGGAGACCAGACGCTATTCATCTACAAAGATTTATTTGATGAATTAGGTGGCTACCGGGAGGAGTATGTGATTATGGAAGACTTTGAACTGATAAGACGAGCCAGAAAAAAGGCTTTATTCAGGAATATGCGCAAGCGCGTACAAATTTCTGATCGCAAATACCGTGAGAACAGCTACTTAAGGGTGAACTTCGCCAATTTTGTGGTATTCAATATGTATCGCCTGGGGTTTTCTCCCCGCGCGATGCTAAATATCTATTCCAAACTGGTAAGAAACCCAAAGTCAAAAATTGAGCAGGAAACTTCTTCACCACTGCGGGCATATTAGGCATGATTTTATAAATTGCGCCTAAAAATTTATGATGCCAAACAAATTATACTACACAACATTATTCTGCCTGCTCATATTATTACCTATTGTAACGCAGGCACAGTCATACAAAAAGAAAACAGTCGCCTTCCTGGAAGAACATCAAGATACTTACCGTGAGCTAGCGCTGGACATCTGGAACTATGCCGAACTGGGCTATCAGGAGAATAAAAGCGCACAGGCGCTACAGGATGAGCTTAAGAAGGCAGGCTTTATAATTGAAAGTGGTGTAGCGGATATTCCTACCGCTTTTGTAGCCAGCTACGGCAGCGGTGAGCCGGTCATCGGAATCCTGGGAGAATATGATGCCCTGCCGGGGCTTTCCCAGGCCGCAGTTCCTGAACGGGAAATACTGGTGGAAGGTGCCGCCGGACATGCCTGCGGTCATCACCTTTTTGGGGTAGCCTCCGCTGCCTCAGCCATCGCTATGAAAGAGTGGCTGGCATCCAACAGGAAGTCAGGCACGGTAAAATTCTTCGGTACCCCTGCCGAAGAAGGGGGATCAGGCAAAGTCTACATGGTACGCGCCGGTCTGTTTGACGATGTGGATGTGGTACTGCAGTGGCATCCTTCCAGCGCCAATGATGCCAGCCCCGGCACTACCCTAGCCAACAAATCCGGTAAGTTTCGCTTTTACGGAGAAGCTTCTCACGCTGCTTTTGCTCCCGAAAGAGGTCGCTCCGCGTTAGATGGTGTAGAAGCCATGAACTATATGGTCAATATGATGCGAGAGCATACTGAAGAAAGCTCCCGTATTCATTACGTCATCACCAAAGGAGGTGATGCGCCAAATGTGGTGCCTAATTTTGCCGAGGTATATTATTATGTACGTCACAAAGATGTGGCAGAGGTAAAGGATATGTGGAACCGTCTGGTCAATGCGGCCGAAGGTGCTGCGCAAGGTACAGATACCCGCGTAGAAGTAGAAGTGGTAGGCGGAGTATACAATATCCTCCCCAATGAAACGCTTTCGGAAGTCATGTATGAGAATTTACAATTTGTAGGAGGCGTGGAATATGATGCGGAAGAAAAAACCTTCGCTGAGAAGATATCTGAAACATTTGGCAAAAATGCAGTAGACCTCAGTATTGCCCAAGAGATTCAGCCCCGACAGATGAGGGAAGGCAAAGCCTCCTCCGATGTAGGGGATGTAAGCTGGGCCGTGCCAACGGTTGGACTGGGGACAGCAACCTGGGTACCCGGTACTTCGGCTCACTCCTGGCAGGCAGTAGCCGCGGGAGGCACCAGCATTGGCATCAAAGGGATGATGGTAGCTGCCAAGACAATGGCGCTTACCGGCATAGAGCTTTTCCAGAAACCTAATGTGATAGATGAAGCGCAGCAGGAATTTGCGCAAAGAAGAGGAGAAGGTTTTCAGTACGAAGCCCTGATCGGAGACCGCGAGCCCCCTTTGGATTACCGAAAATAATATTTTATTAACATTTTACATGGATGAGAGGTGAGGTTTAGTGCTTCACCTTTTTTGTATTTAGAGTGTTAATGTTCGTGGTGTTATGGTGTTATGGTGTTATGGTGTTATGGTGTTATGGTGTTATGGTGTTATGGAAGATACATTTATTATACAATAGTGTTCTTTACAGTAGAAAAAACCTTTTAATACTTAAGAATATTTGAATAAAGCTACAAACCAACCATAACACTAAGAACTATAACACCATATACTAACATTCTCAGCAAAACTCTTATTTTAGCATAAAAACCCAGCGAATATGAGTTCTTCAGATGATGCGCTTGATCGTTACATGAAAAAACTGACTGAGTTGCAATATTCCAGACAGGAAACGCTTTATTCGGATGAGGAACTCAAACAGATCGCACTGGACTCCGGGCTTAGCGAAGCGGAGTGGCAGGAGGCTCAAAAACGAGCTGAAAACCAAAAGCAGAGAGGGAAAAATCATATCGTACATGCTAACTGGCAGGATGCGGTAGAAGAATTGGAAGCGGCTTGCGCCCTTAAGCCCAATGATGTTGAGGCCCATACAATGGCTGCCGAAGCTTATATCAATCGTGGAGGCACGCAGCAAAATTCAGACGATTTTCGGCAGGCAGAATATCATCTGGACCAAGCATTATTGATAAACAGTAAGTACGAGAAGGCTTTCAAGCTCAAGAAAGAACTCAATACCCGCCGTGAGATATATACCACACAAACCCATAAAAGCACAAGCAACCGTAAATTTATTCGCTGGATGGTTCTGGGAGGCATAGCATTAGTTGTCATTATCTGGTACTTCACTTCTTACAACAGCATGGTAAGTGCCGAAGAAGAAACCATAGAAGCCTGGGCTCAGGTAGAAAATGTTTACCAACGCCGTGCTGACTTGATTCCTAATCTGGTAGCCACCGTAGAGGCCGCTGCAGATTTTGAGCGGGATGTGCTTACCGAAGTAACCAATGCAAGAACTCAGGCCATAAGCAGCAGCGTGGATCCTACTGATCTGACTCCTGTTGCCCTTCGTCAGTTTGAGCAAAACCAGGCAGCAGTAGGCTCATCCTTATCCCGACTGATGGCAGTGGCGGAGGATTATCCGCAGATTACCGCCACCGAAAATTTCCGCGACCTACAGTCACAGTTGGAAGGCACAGAAAACCGCATTTCAGTGGAGCGAAGGCGCTTCAACCAGTCCGTTCAGGCTTACAATGCCAAAGCCCGTAAGTTTCCTTATAATCTTTTAGGTTTTGATACCAAAGCCTATTTCTCAGCCAATGCCGGAGCAGAAAATGCCCCCAGTGTAAACTTTGATTAACTATGTCCCAATCGCTTTTTACCAAAGAAGAAGTATTACAAATTAAAAATGCAGTAGTAGAAGCTGAAAAATTATCAGGAGGAGAAATAGTACCGGTCATTTCAAAACAATCTTCCTGGTACGAGCAGACGCTTTGGAGAGCCGGTGCACTGTTCTCTCTGCTTACTGCTATTATTCTTACCACCTTTTACTTAAGCTCAGACGCACTACTCTGGCTCCCTCCTTATTTATGGCTTTTGATCTGCACCACCGGAGGTATAGCCGGAGCTACAATTGCAGAGTCTCTCCCATTTGTCAAACGGTTTTTTATCAGTGCAGAAAGTTTGCGGCAGCAGGCCGAAGGCAAAGCCAAACAGCTCTTTGTAGAACAATCCATCAGCCAAACCGAGCAACGTACGGGCATTCTGCTTTATATCAGCTTTTTTGAAAAGCATGCCAGCATTCTCCCGGATATAGGGATCAGCGAAGTGGTAGAGCAGCAAGTGTGGGATGATATTTTACAACAACTGGTCAATGATATGAGAACCAGTTCTTACGCTGCTGCTATTTCTCACGCAATTATCAGTTGCGGTAAGGTACTGGAAGAAAGTGGCATACAGAAAGCGGTAGATGATGATAATGAATTACCCAACAAAGTGCATATTGATGAATAAGCTCAGTACATATGGCTTACTTTGTTGGCTAACATTATTTGTTTTCTGTCTGCATGCAGCCCATGCTCAGGAAGTTCCCTATCTCTCTGCCCGAGTCAATGATTATGCCGACCTTATTCCTGATGAAAGTGAAAGACAATTGGAAGACAAGCTGTATAATTTTGAACAGCAGACAACTCACCAGCTTGTCATCCTCACCATCAACAGCCTGGAAGAGGGAAATATTGAAGACTTTGCAGTACGTGCTTTTGAGCAGTGGAAATTAGGTCAGGCAGGCAAAGATAATGGCGTTCTTCTCCTTATCTCTTCAAAAGACAGAAAGTTGCGCATTGAAGTAGGCTACGGACTGGAGCCTTATCTCACCGATGCCAATGCCAGCCGCATCATACGGGATGTAATAGTCCCCTATTTCCGCCAGGACAGTTATGAGCAGGGAATCACTGCCGGTGCGGATGCCATTATGCGGCAAATTGAAGGTACCGATGAGTTGACGGAGCCACAGGCTGCTCAAAGCAAAGGAAGTAGTTTTTTTCACTGGTTGCTCACTGCCATAATGAGCCTTATAGTATTGGGACTCATATTATTTCTGATCAAAAGGCACCGCAGGAACCGTCCCAGAGTAAGTTCGGAAACGGGGCTACCCATGAAAAAGCTGAGTGAAAAGGAAGAAGATGTTCACCTTGACCGCGGGCAGCAGGTAGAGGAATCAATCGGTTCAGTAGATTATGATGTGTGGGTCTCGGGCAAAGAGAATGATGTGCTGATTATCCCCTATAAAAATATTTGGGAACAGGCATACTCCAAATGCCCTAAATGTGGCTACCAGACTTACTACCGCAAAGAAACAAAAGTGGTCAGAAGTGCCACCTATGCGCATGATGGAATCGGAGAAAGAAGGTATGCCTGCAAACACTGCGATTATACCCATACAAAAGAATATCGCATTGCCCGGCTTCAAAAGCAAAAAACAGTGATAATTCCTACAGGAGGAGGTTTTAGTAGTGGAGGCGGCTTTAGTGGTGGAGGGGGATTTTCCAGGGGAGGGTTCAGTGGGGGTGGTGGCTTCAGCGGTGGAGGTGGTGCCTCGGGGAGTTGGTAAATTTTTATTCTGCAATTCTTCTCCGGCAGTTCAAAAACTTTAATTATATTGATTTTTACTTACTAATTCTGCATGTTTGTAGTTATCACTACTTAATTAAATGCGTCGGATCTCTGCCATAGTGCTTTTGTGCGTTTTCTTCCTGTATCATATGGGATATTATGGTATTTATCTGCTCGCCAGCCAGCAGCTGGATGATCGTTGGCAACAAAAAGCCTATGATGAAAGCCTGGGTGAAGAAAATTTATTACATACCTCTATTCCTTTGGCCGTCCCTTACCAAAGCAACCAGCAGAAGTATGTGCCTTCCTCCGGAAAAGTAGAAGTGGACGGTAATTTCTATCGCGTAGTAAAGCAGCGTTATGCTAATGATACCCTTCATATCTTATATGCGCAGGACACTTTACAAAAAGAACTGAAAAAATCTGTTGACCAATGGATGGCTTCCATCATTCCACTTCCACAGCCCGATGCTGATGGACAGCAACTCTGGATCAACCTCACCAAAAACTTTCTTATTCACCAGACTTTGTGTTTGGATGAGCCTGAAAAAAAATTCAATCTTTATCCTTACGGAGATGTAGCAATTAAGCATTATGAATTCATCTCAGTAGTACCTATCCCTCCTCCCCAAATCTCATAAATTAGATTGGTATCACAGTCTGATGAATTCCAGTAAGCGCGATATACTGGTATTACAATATCAATATGTAGTAGCATTACATCATTCGTCTGGCAGTATACCAAGCCATTTTAATTACTATACTCAAGGTATGCAATGCGTTTAGCAGGATTGACAGCCTTTACATTACTTTCAGGCCCTGCCTTGTACACTTATAGCTGTGCGAAAAGATTACAGCGCCTAAAGTAAAAGTCTTTTCTATTGGATCAAGTCGTAGTACTGCCAGGATAGAAAAGCTTTATGCCGACTATAGCATACCTGGAGTATCAACCCCATTTTATTTCTTTAAACATTACAACAATGCAAAAAATATATACCCTCACTCTATGTGTGCTGATTTTTCTCTTTTCTATGAGAACTGCTCAGGCACAAACACCTTCGGATGCTATTATGATGAACAAACGCGAACTATGTTTTGCCCTGATGTATGAACATGGTTCGTGGGATCAATACTGGGAAGGAAGCGAACTTAGAAAAAACGCCACGGTAGCTACCCTCAACAGAAGAATGCTGGTTCCTATGGTAGCAATTGGCCTCTTGGATCAAGTAAACCTTATTGTCACCGTTCCTTATGTCAAAACTTTTTCCAGTGAGCCTAATGGTGGAAAATTCTACGGAGCCCAGGGCTTTCAGGATTTAGGGCTCGCGTTAAAAGCAAAACTTCTCAACAAACAGCTTGGAAATGGAAACCTGGCTTTGCTTAGCACCTTGGGCTATTCAACTCCTATCACCAATTATCTATCCGATTACCGACCCTACAGTATTGGCTTTGGAGCGAATGAACTAAGCCTGAGAGGAATTCTTGAGTACAAGTGGAATAATGGCATGTTTGTGCGCAGTTCATTTGCTCACCTTTGGAGGGGTCAGACTAAAGCCGAAAGAGACTATTACTACAATAATGGCAGCTATTATACCCCCTGGATGGATGTGCCTAGTGCGTGGAATTTTGATGGCGTAGTGGGAATGTGGGCATTAGAAAATTCACTCAGGATTGAAGCCAGTTACATGGGCCTCAGATCCACCAGTGGTGATGATATACGGAAATACAATGCCGGTCAGCCTACTAATAGAGTCAATATTGATCAGTTGGGATTATTAACCCAATACTATTTCAAAAAACCCAAAGGATTGGGAGTGCTGGCTTATTACAATCACGTCATCAATGGCAGGAATGCAGGTAAATTTTCCCTTATAGGAGTTGGCGTCACTTATCAGTTCAAGATCTAAAACTACAACACTTCTCATCATGAAAAATCATTTATTTATATATACTATTTGTACTTGTCTTGGGATTTTGTCACTGCTTTCCTGTGAAGAAGACTTGCCCACTCATATTAAGTTTGCTTCTTATGAGTATGCCAATCTGGATGAAAATGGAGGTAATTGGAATCCTATACTTCTTTCTGATCCGGAACAAATTGAAATTGCAGTACCTGATGATGTTTCTTCC
This sequence comes from Catalinimonas locisalis, assembly GCF_038039535.1. NCBI lineage: Bacteria > Pseudomonadati > Bacteroidota > Cytophagia > Cytophagales > Catalimonadaceae > Catalinimonas > Catalinimonas locisalis. The sequence continues at coordinate 177,553 of NZ_JBBPHP010000009.1, forward strand.
GATGCTTACCAGGCCGAACTGTCCTCTTTAAAAGCAACAGTCAGTAACCTTAGTAGCAGCCAAAGGGAAGCTGTTGAATACTGGACCAATAATCCTGTAATACGGTGGAATGAAATTGCATTGGAACTGGTAGCTAAATACAACTTAATACCGGGGCCCAATGAAGATGGTAGTTATACTTTACCCGATCCGGCAAAACCCGACGGACCTTCCCTCTTCCCATTTGCACATCCTCCCTACGCGTGCCGTATGCTGGCCTATCTAAGTGTGGCTCAGTTTGATGGACTCGTAACCGCCTGGCACTACAAGTATAAGTTTAACCGTGAGGCACCTTATCAGTTTGATGAAACGATTCAGCATGCTTATACGGATAACCGCCTACCCTCTTATCCTTCTGATGCCGCAGTACTTGCCATTGCTTCCAGAGATGTACTCTCTCTTATGTTTCCGCTGGAAAAGGAATATCTGGCTGAAAAAGCGGAAGAACATTTGTCAAGCCTGAGCTGGGCAGGAGCTCATGTGGAAAGTGATATTGCTGCCGGCAAATTGATTGGCACTGAAGTAGCAAAATTGGCAATATCCAGAGCAGCCAATGATGGGATGAAATATGCGCAATGCCCTAAACCTGTATCCGACTCCATTAAAGCAGCAGCCTTTGCAAGATTTGGCTGGCAATGGGATAATCTGGAGGAACCTGTGAGACCCGTTGGACTAACGCCTTTGTTCGGCAAAGTAAAAATGTGGAATGTACCTACTGTAGAAGAGGTACGCCCCATAGCCCCTCCTGCTCCCGGTACGCCCGAATTTGAGAAAGATGCTAGAGAACTCAAATACTTTGCTGATAACATGAATAACGAATGGAGAAGGATTGCCAATTATTGGCAGGACGGACTTGGTACCTATACTCCTCCAGGACATTGGAACAGGATAGCTAAAGAACATATTGTCAAGAATAGTTTTAATCCCTTACGTTCAGCACGAACTTTTGCTTATATGAATATGGCGATCATGGATGCAGGAATTAGCTGCTGGGATGCCAAATATTATTATCATTATCCTCGTCCTATACAAACAATTCCTGGCTATAAAACCATCGCAGGCACTCCCAATTTTCCCAGCTATACCTCTGGGCACAGTGCTTTTTCTGCTGCCGGAGCAGAGGTGCTTGCCTATATTTTTCCCAATGAAGCGGAAACCTTCAGAAACTTCGCGCTAGAAGCTGCGGAGTCCAGAATATACGGAGGCATACATTACCGCTTTGATGCGGAAGTAGGAACAGATCAGGGCATCAAAGTAGCTAACTACACTATTGAGGTTGCTAAAAATGATGGAGCTGACTAAGGAAACACATTAAAATTGTGAGTGAGCAGAGATTATTACCTCTCTCATTCACAATTATTTTGAGAATCTCCTTTTCCTGCAGTGGTATTTTGTAACCGTAATCTATATGTGCTGGATACCCTTGAACTAAGCGATAAAGAAGAAAGAGGTACTGGCAAGTGCTCAAATCATGAACAGTGTTAATAATGGAGCTTTACCGGCAAACATGGTCCATTTTCATTAAACTTATTTTCAGCTGAATTGGAAATTACAGAGCTTCACTACTTCACAGGACTGCTTCAGGCATTTATGCCAGAGGACATTGGGATTGTCAATAAATTATTGATGTAAATATCAGCATTTAGCAACCTTACTTATTATTTGAAAATGAATTTGCTCTACTCTTGATGGCGTAGAATTATTTTAATTGCCTATCTGTCAATAACTTAAATATTATCTGACATTTTTCTCAACCTTATTGTAACCTTTAAGCCACAATTATTGTATATACAACTAAATTTAACACAAGAGTTATTCTCAAACTAACAACAGTATTATGAAATCAATTAAACTCATTGCCTCAATTGCCCTTATCGCTTCGGTATTGGTATCATTTACCTTGCCTACTAAAGTTGAATCTTACAATGTGGATGCCGAGGCGAGTACTCTCGTATGGACTGGTCGCAAAGTAACCGGAGAGCATACAGGAACCATCAAAATCAAAGAAGGTAATCTGGATGTAAATGGCGATAAGCTGCAAGGTGGTAGTTTTGTAATTGACATGAGCACCATAGCAAACGATGATCTGGAAGGCGAATACAAAGGCAAACTGGAAGGACACCTGAAGTCTGACGATTTCTTCGGTGTAGCAAATCATCCTACTGCTCAGTTTGTCATCACCAAAGCCAAGGCTAACAAAGATGGTCAGTACGAAATTACTGGTGACCTGACAATCAAAAACATCACCAACGAAGTGACTTTCCCAGCTACTGTAAAAGTAAACGGAGGTCAGGTAACAGCCGATGCTAAAATCGTAGTAGACCGTTCAAAATATGATGTACGTTATGGTTCAGGTAGCTTCTTTGACAACTTAGGTGACAAAACCATCTACGATGAATTTGATCTGGAAGTAAGTCTGGTTGCCAATACTGCCGTAGGTAAATAAGATATACTCGCTTAACCTTTACTTGCCTCTTTCGGGATTTCCGGGAGAGGCTTTTTTATAAATAAAGCGCTATTCCACGGGAATAACGCTTTATGAAAAAAAGTTTGGTTGGTATAATTTAGCAGTAAAGCAATCATCTATAGTGTATTGACCGTCTTGTTATCAATAGCTCCATCATAGGTATTTCGGTAATAGACCTTTTTCTCTATTGCTCTTATTATCTTGCTGCCGTAATCTACATCATACATCTGCGACATCAGATTAAGCCCTCCCGGACTAAACACATTTACTTCCATCAGTTTATCCCCCACAATGTCTACGCCTACCAGAAACATACCGTCCTGCACCAGTTTAGGACGCAGCACTTCCATCAGCTGTAGCATTTCTTCGGTCACTTCGGCTTTCATGGGTTTACCTCCCGCATGTATGTTACTTCTGATCTCATCTGCCTGATTTACCCTGCGCAAGCCAGCATATTTACCATTACACTGCAAAGGCTTACCGTTCATCAGGAAGAGGCGGGTATCTCCTTCCTTGGCTTTGGGCAGATATTCCTGTGCAATGATATATCCATCGCGACTGATGGCTTCAATGATCTGGTTAAGATTACTTTTGGACTTATTGTCTACCATAAATACATTGGAGCCTCCCGAACCCTGCAAAGGTTTGAGAATCATCTTTTCCTTCTCGTCCTTGAAAAAAGCATGTATTTCTTTTGGATCACGCGTGATAATAGTTCTGGGACGCAGTATTTCAGGAAAATGCTGGAAATACATTTTGTTGATGGCATCAGACAAACTGCCGGGATGGTTCAAAACGATTACATTATCTTTCAGCGCAATCTGCGCAAAGATATAGGGCGCATTCTGTGCCCAGTTCCTTTCGTTCATGTCATCGGCAGGATTATTCCTCAGAAATATCACATCCAGTTCCTCTGAACTGACATGGGTAGTTTCTGCATTTTGCAAATCCTTTAGAAAGGTAGAAGAAGACTTATATTTATGCTCCTTTACCGTCTTGGCACGGGCTACCATATGTCCATCTGAGGTGTAGCCCAGGTCGCCCACCCCTATGAGGTAAACTTCATGCCCCATTTTATAAGCCGACAAGGCAAGATAAATCGTGGTATAACCATCGCGTTCTGTTTCTATGCTATTGATAACGAATGCTATCTTCATGATTAATGAGTTTAGTAATTGGAATCCCCCGGCGAACTTCATCCAACATGCTGCTGGCCAGTTCGCTATTGATATAAGGCGGTAGAAAGGGAGTTTTGACTACCCGCCGGTGTATAAGTTCTTTAACATAGGGCACATGAGCGAGGGCAAATTTACCGGCGTATAGCGGTTCCAGTTCCCCACCTTTTCTCAGATACTCCATCAACTTTATCAGGCCTTTCAGATAGGCGGCATCTTTGGTAAGACCACCGCCTCTGTGTACCCTGGTGCTTATGTTGAATGCGCTTTTGTCAACAAAACCGTAATCCTGGTTAAGCATGCGATAAGTCTCAATGAAGTCAGCACCCTCACAAACCGACTGCACAGCCAGTACACGAATGGCTAATATTCTTAAGCGAGCCGCGGTCAGGCCCCCTACTAAGTATTCTGCCATCACCGCCAGGCCTTCCTGCAGAGGGTCGTATCCTGCCATACCGGCATAGAATAATTTGAACGGTTGATGTTTACCGTTTCCGTAGGTGAGAATATGTGTACCTACCTCATGTTGTAGCAGTGCCTCTGCCCTTGCTCCTTCTAATGAAAAATCTTCTCCGATCAGCAGCTTGCTTTTGGATACCATAATACCATTGATATCTTTTCTGATTTCTACTCCCAGTTCCACATCAGGAAAATGGGGGCGATAATACTCTAATTCTGTTAAGGCAAGTTGCTTAAATTCTTCAGCCTGCATTCGCTCTCCCTCCTCACGCTCTTCTGCTGAAATTTCTTCCAATATCTCTTTTGCTATTTGTATAAGTTCCTCTCCCAGCTCACCATAAAGGCTGTTACTCAGGTGCAGAAAGCTTTTGGTCTCTCTTTCTTCCAGCATCAGCAGCTGTTTTTCCAGTTCCATCCGTTTGTCACGGAAGAGGAAAGCCAGCGTAGGGTCTTCAATGTTCTCCAGCTGTAAATTGAACAGGCGGCGCTTTGCTTCTTCCGGGTCCAGTGAGATCAGTCGGTAATTGAACTCGGGAGGTTTGTTGTAATGATGTTTTTTAAAGTTCTCAAACTCCACCGTCTGGTTTACCGGGCTAACCCGCAGCAGAAAGTTCATCTTCTCACTCACTTCCGCCAGCTGACGATCTGCCGAGCGTACCATTTGTGTCAGTTGAGTTTTGCCCAGCGTGAGATAGTGTCCAAACTGATTGGATGTCTGTACCCTGATAAACTCAAAGGCTGCTTTCTTCAGCACCTGTGAGATTTTGCGCCTCACCTTGCGGTACAATAAAGCATATAGATTTCCCTTTTCATCCTGATAAATCAAAGGAATTTCTATTCCTACCTGTAAGGTTCCTACCTCCTTCGCTTTGTCCAGGGAGAGCAAAGGCGCTAATCCCGGAGGGTGGCGATGCACAGCGTTCAGCACCTGTACTTTCAGCGGATTGTACACAGCTTCTATCTCTTCAAAGCCTTCTTTCAGGGCTTTGATTGTAGCGGGCGAACGATCTTCAGGGGCATATATCTTGAATGTTTCAATGCCATTCTCTGGAGCCATCCACAATTCAATGATCATAAAGGCATGGAAGGCATGAGAGGCCGTAGCTGCAATGCAGGAAAGCAATTCATCAATTTCCAGATCCTGTCGCACGATGAGGTACGCCCCCTGCGTCTTCAGCAAACCGGATAAATATGTGTCTTCCTTTCCGGCATAGCGATACACGCAGAGATATGGCAGCGGTTTATCAATAAACAGCTTACCTCCCTCGGGTAAACGTCGGTTCACACTTTTACCATTTGCCAGCGAGCGGCAAACGTAACTGATGAATGTTTTTTCAAGACTCATGCCTTCACTTTATAGAGATCTTCAGCGGCCTTACAAACAGGGAGCATAGAAGAGATAAATAATTCTCTAAGGTGTTTGAGCTGATCCTGATTGGCCTCACCTGTCCATTCGTTCATAAAAAACTTCTTTACTTCTATAGGCAGCACACATACCCTGTCTCCATAGTGGTCGTTGATCCACTTACTGAAATAACCTCCCTTAAATTTTACATTCTCCCGCACGTCCAGGTGTCTGCCTTCAAAATTGTACTCTCTGAAGTTCTGTATCAGTGTATCCACTACCGGAGCCCAGTGCTTGCGGTCCATATTCTGCGTACCGATGTTGATTTCCGGATTCTCCTCAGGGCTGGCATAGCGGTCTACCCCTTCCCGGCGGAAGTTGTAAGAATGAAAATCATACACTACCAGCCAGGGATGCTTCAGCAGCAGCTGATCCAGATGATCGGCGATCTGACGGTAGAAGTTATCATATACATTCAGGGACTTTTCAATCAGTTCGGCAGGCACATCTTCTTGCCATACCTGCAAGCCCCAGCTATCTTTAGGTTTTGAGTACACCGCCTTTTCTCTGGGACGATTGACATCTACTTCAAAGCGTGAGTTGTGTACTTTTATTGTATTGTCGGAGATCTGTAGCCACTCAGTGGTGAAGGGATCTTCTTCCCTCAGCCGCTCTGTCTCATTCAGATTCAGGTAAGGCAGAAGCTCCGGTCTGATCTGATGACCGTTGTGTATCGCCGCTGTCACAATGGGGCTATCTCCTGTGTTGATTTCTATGTGTACCATAACTGAAGTATTACAATTTGGCAACCATTCTTATCTGGATAGAATCAATAGTGAAGGGTCAAATCCTATTCAAACAGTTTAAAAAGAGCTTTTTTGATTGTAATAAAGACTTTTGAAATTTTTTATCCAGGATAAACTTCGCACAACAGCTTAATGTCAGTTGAGGTAAAAAAATGGGGATTTCCACCTCATAGTAGTGGCATTTTGGCTACATAAAAGCTTCGTATAAACTGCTTTGCACTCCAACTTTCAGCGACAAAAGCTTAGTATTTTTTATTATCTTGTAAGTTCACCTACTGCAAAAAGTATGAAGATAAACGTTCAGAGATGGATAATTTTCCTTATCAGCCTGGGCTGTGCTTTGGTGAGCACGCAGTTTCCGGTGGAGCAGCAATTTTCCAGCATGATTCCTCTGGGCATGTTCTTTACTTTCTTTTGTGGTCTGGTGAGCATTTATGGAAATATGAGCGCCGTTGAAAAGAAGAGCAGTACCGTTAACCGTAGCCGCAAAGTACTTACAGTGCTGAACTTTGCCTGCCTGCTCATCATCTGTAGTACTTTAGGCTGGATCCTCGGAGGGCTAATAGCTTTTAGCCAGACTAATTTCTTTGCTTTCTCCATCATGCTTTACTTCCTGGGCCTCCGTTTGGGTACCTATCTTCAATTTCATTTTTAAAACATTTAGCAGCCGAGATTATAGCGCTCCGGCTTCAGGATATCTCGTTAGATTCCGGAAAGTAAGGTTAAAAAATACACCTGGCGATACTGATTATCTTGCTGAGAAGCTGGCCAGGGATAATTTTTGTCAGTCCCTATGTTTAATCACCTGCTTCGGGCAGGTTCCAGAAGTTAATCGTATGTTCCGGAGAGGAAACGATAGCAAAGCGACCATCCCGGGAGAAGGTGGCGCTGGTATATTCCACTCTGCTAAGCTCACCAAAAGTTTTGAGCAGGGTACCATCTAATCGCCAGAGGCGGGCAGTAGCATCTTCGCTGGCGGTAAGGATGTACTGACCATCAGCAGAGAATTCAGCCTGGTTGATTTCATCTTTATGTCCTTCAAAAGTATTCAATAGCTTTCCATCAACCGACCAGAGGGCAGCAGTACGATCAAAACTAGCCGTTAAGATATGCTTGGCGTCGGGTGAAAAGCTGGCCGCACTCACGCCATTGCTATGATGAGCAATACTGTACTTTTGCTCGCCCTCTATACTCCATAGCGAGAAAGTATTATCACAGCTAGCCAACACAATATGCTGGTCGTCGGGTGAGAAAGAAGCCTGATAAATGGTACAGCTATGTCCGGGAAATTCTCTGACCAACTCTCCCTCAGCAGTCCACAGACGGGCTACATTATCTCCTCCTCCACTCAGGATATATTGACCATCATGCGAGTAGGTTACGGTCTTGACATAAATTTTATCGGCCTTCACAGTTTTGATTTTATTGCCCTCCCTATCCCAGATGATGAAGGTCTCATCACTACCGGCAGTCACAAAACGCTGACCATTGGGAGAAAAGCTCACATCGTTGACACTCCTGAGATGTACATTCAGGCTTAGAAGATGGTTTCCATCCGCATCCCAGAGTATGGCCTTATCGTCCTCACTACCGGAAAGCAGATATTTACCATCGGGTGACTGGACGAGGCCTAATATGGCTTCATCATGGCCTGAGAAAGACTTTGAAATGACACAGGACTGGGCATATACCGTAGAAACTTGCAGCATAGCTGCTAAGAAAAGCAGAAAAGAAAATTTCATATCTATGGAGTTGGCTTAATGTTATTCAGGTTTATCCTCTACCCATATCTTCCACCATGAAGATAGCATTTTGATTTAAATCATAGCAGCCAAATTCGTTAGTCCTTCTTTAAGCACGCATTATGCTAGCGCTCAAGCCGGGCAGGAAGGTGCGCGCTAGAGGGAGTAAATACTTTGAAGTTTGAAATTAAAGCTAGCTCTGCTTTAGCTTTCCTCGTCTGTGTGGACATTCCTTACTTTACCTACAGCAAGGTTATGCTATTTTAGCACTTGTTAACATTGCTTTCATTTTATGATACATCATTGAAAGAGCACGGAAAATAATATTGAAAACAATGAAAAGAATAGTATCCTCACCAAATTGATAAATACTCAATACCAAGCAAAAAATTACAATTATCAGGTAAATGAGCCAACCTCTGTAAGATATGCTTTTAGTATACATTATTTGATGGACCAATACAAGGAGAGACGAAGTATGTAAGCCTATTTGATAAAAATCAATAGAATAAAAAATAACAGCAAGAATAAAAAAAGCGGTTGATATTAATATAAAACAATCCATGACCAATAACTTGAATTTCAAGTGCTTTGTAAATAATGGCCTAGATTCTCTACTTAGGAAGAATAGCCAAGTATCATAAATAGGTAAAAAAACAATTACACTAAGTTGAATAGCCAGATTTAAATTCCAGAATACTAAATAAAGCATCAGCCATACAGCATGTATGCCCTCTCTAAGTAAAGTAATGATGCAAAAAATAAGAAAACCGATATATATTATACGTATCAATTTTGATGGCATAGACTCAGGTTTCCCAATTTCTACTGCCCAATTCTTAAAATATAGAAAACCTGGGAGTTCACTTTTTAATGAAACCCTATATGCGTTTTGGATATGAAGATTATATGGTTGTTGTGCTAACGCTGATTGCAGTTCTACTTTAGAATTTTTTTTGGGGTCGCAAAGAGAAACAAGTCCTTTTGTAAGGAGATTTTGTGCATTGATTGGATTATCTTTAAGCAGTTCGTTTGCGATTTTTTCAGCCTCTTCTTTTTCATGTAGAAATGATAAGGCTAAAGCCTTGGCTCGTAGACTTTGTGAATTATTTGGGTCAATCTTAAGCCCCTCATTCGCTATCTGGATAGCTTTTTTGTACTCTTGTCGCGAAATGTAGACAACACTTCTAAAACCAAATAAATCAGCGTCATTGGGGTTCAAATTTAGAGCAGCGGTGATAAGTTTATCTCCTTTTTCAGGGTTTTGGGAAAGAAGTTGAATTTTAGTAGCATTCTTATAATGCTCATATTCTACAGGGTTAAGTTCAATAGCCTTCATAATTGAAGCTTCAGCTTTTCTCAGATTCATAAGTCCTTGGAAAAAAAGAGATTGGTATGCATAAAGCATGTCATCCTGAGGGGATCCGGGCAAAAGGTTCTCTACAAGTTTTAACCCTTCATTATATTTTTTGGATTGTAGATAAAAATTTGCCTTTAGATATTGGTCATTCGTCATTATATGCTATCAAAGGACTCAAGCAATGAGTAAGTGATTATTTATAGTATTGTTAAGGGCATAGCCAGAAGCTGACATGTTTAATATTTGTCATCGTTTTCTAATAATCTATGCAAGTGCTCATGTTTACTTATTCTTAATGACTCTGTGATCTTTGTCAATTGGGAATCTGGTTTACTTAATGGATGGGTAGCCATTAAAGAGATATACTGACCTTGATTTTTGAAACTAATATGAGTTTGCAGAAAATTAGTTGATCTACCTTCTATTTTAAATTTGACCACATGGATTGAGTCTCCATTTATTATTTTCATACCTAAATCTTCTTGAAGTGTAATACCTGGCTTTTGTAGTTGAAGCAATTTGAAATCCTCTAAAAAGCTTTCCATATTATCTATCTTCATTGTATGACTGACGATAGCTAAGTCAGCAGATATGATCACTAAGTTAGGATTCTCTGCATATGCATACTTTTCAAGATTATTGTATTTATAAATGGCTAAAATAACGCCACTTTCATTTAATTTATGCCATTCTATAGGATACTCTATCTGAAAAAATTGATGATCAAAAGTTGTAGTTTCATGAGATGATTTTTTTGGCAGGATGCAATTAAAACTAAAATTAAGAACACAGACTTATTCATGATGATGTCCAATTAATAAAGACAACTTATTGCATTTATGTACAACACATCCTCCAATATAGGTTACTTACTCCATTTTCAAGAGATAATGTATGAAATAACAGGTTTTCAACTTATCCATTACACAGCATTTAGGATTGTTTGTAAACGCTTTGGAGTTTGAAATATAAGCTAGCTTTGCCTTAGCTTATGCGTTGAGTGGGTACACCTGCGCTTCGCTAAAACAGATAGTGGGCTACAATACTAATATGCAGTCATCCTTTTTTCAGCATCAGCCTACTGCCATCCTCTATCACGATCAGTAGTTCCGGGTTTTGGGTACCACATCTCTGCCATGTAGTCCAAAATTCATGGATCAGGTGACTGAATTGCTGCTATTTAGTCCGAAATTCCTGGTGCAAGGCACTGTTTTACTACCTATTGAATAATAATAGTAGTTTTGCTATAGACCTATTCCTTTTAAACGAATTATTTACTCGCAAAGACAAAGGCCTTGAGGCGAGGACATTATGTTAATATCCTTTTTTTGTATTCTCATTCGTCAAAAAGGTAGCCAGGCTATCCCTTTTCCCTCGCTTCAACTCATTGAAAAGTGCTTTTCTGTTGTCCGTTCGCCGCTCCAACGGATAGATAAATGCTGATGTATAGTTTGTTTGCTTATCCAGACCATAGATAAGCGTTTATCTATACTTTATTTGACCGTTCAACTCATAGATTAGTAGTGATATATAGTTTATTTGATGCTACAACTTATAAATAAGCAGTGATATGCTCATTGTTCGGTCGTTCATGTAATAGATAAACACTGATCTATAAGTTTTCCATGCGTACATGTAATAGATGAGTATTCATCTACAACTTATTTGGTCGCACATGTAATAGATAAGCACTCATCCGTCTTTCGGAAGAGGTTACGAACTATGTTTATATCGTTTTTGCCCATGAAGTAAGATCGTCACGACAACATTGCGTCATGTTATGTATTTCAAAAAGGACGAATTTTAGGCAAGAATTCCTGTGAGACACAAAACTGAGGCGATTAAATTAAGCATACCAGCGCAAGTGTCTCACTTGTGCGTCAAAATATGCACTACACCTCGTTCAGTATGACATTAAGGTAGCAAAGCGTGCCGGGCATACACTGCCCATGATTGGAAAAACAGATTGCTCATCATGCTTAGCCAGCGGCTACTTTGTTAAGCACCCCATCAATCCAATGCAAGAGTCTCGCCTATACCTGAGCAGGGCGTGTTACGTCCTGTGACGACACAGGCCGTGGGCGGAGGACGAAGGAAATGTTTCGTTTCTTACTCCATCTCCCTTTTCATCATGCTTATCCAGCCGCTACTTTGTTAAGCATTTTATGGAAGAAGCCGGGAGCAATGCGTGAGGCACCTTTCAACTGTCCTGCTTCACCTATAGCTTTTTCATAGCGATTATTTTTTATGGCCTTAAAAGCTGCTCTCGCAACCTTAGAAGCTGAAATACCCCGCTGCGCTTGTTTGCGGGCTTTTTCTTCCCGGTGAAGTTCCGTCTTTACGATGGGAGGAGCAATCTCAAAAACACAAACATTTGTCTTGGCGAGTTGTGAGCGTAATGACATTGAATAAGCATGAAGCCCCGCTTTGGTAGCGCAGTAGACCGGTACTATTTTAAGAGGAATAAATGCCAAGCCGGATGTTATGTTGACAATAGCACATTCCTTTTTTTGCTGTAAAAAGTACGGAACAAATAGCGCGGACAAGTGAATACTGGCGGTCAGATTAATTTCAATTTCGCTTTCCTCATCATACAATCCAGAGGCTCCTGTCAGAAAATCTATCTCTTTCTGAATTCCGGCATTGTTGAATAGCATATTGATAGCAGAAAACTTGGAAGTCGCCCACTGGTAAAGCCCTTGACGTTCTGAAGCATTGGCGATATCACAGACACGGGTGTGCAGTTGGGGTAATTTTTGCTTTGCTTCCAGCAATTTACTTTCCCGCCTTCCGCAAATGAGCACCTCATTTCCCGCTTTGATAAATTCTTCTGCCATGGCCAGGCCAATGCCTGTGCTGCCACCAGTAATCAGGATAGTATTGTCAGAGGTTTGCATGATTTTTTGAGTAAAATCTATTATCAAAGAAATTGTTTCATGCTAATGAATGTAAGACCACTAAAGTTGCCTATACTCAAACCAGCATTGAACGTCTTGCTTGTGCCTGAGGATACATCCTGTGCCCATTATACGTGTTACGTCCTGTGACGACACAGGCCGTGGGCGGAGGACATTATATTAATATCCTTTATTTAAATATATTCACCAAAGCAGCGCAAGCGTCCCGCTTGTGCGTAAAATGTACACTTCACTTCATTCTTAGGCATAGCAAAAGCTTTTGTGCGCTCAGAGTTCTCTGCGAGTAACTCTGAGGGGGTATAAAGTACTGATTACAACCTGTGACGACACTGGCCGTGGGCGGAGAAATAGAACTTACTCCATCTCCCTTTCCTGCTTTCTGATGAGTTCAATGGATTTGTCGGCAAAGCGATTGCCCATTTCTACATATCCCTCAGCTGACATATGCAGATCATCTTTGATTTTGTCTCCTTTCCGGTTCACCCCATCATTCAGATCATCGGTGTTGATCCAGCCAAAACGAGGATTGGACTCCGCTACTTTTACCTGAATCTCTCTCATCACCGGCCACTGGGGATAGTTTTGGCTCTCAAGATCATGGTCGCTGAGCCTACCGATGACAAAGTTGATATCCGTTCTACCCAGATCATCACGGAGCTGCTGATAGAGTCCCATCAAACTTTCTTCGTATACTTCGGCCAGTTCTTCTTTGGCATCCCGTTCACCCTGCATCCAGATGAACGTTACCGTTGCTATTTCTTCCTCCTCTATAGTTGCATTGACTTTATTGATGAGAGAATCGTAAAGATCAGGCTGTGCTTTAGGCTCATCGCCCTGGGGAGGAGTCCAGTCTTTGTACCAACGCCTGATAGGCTGACCTCCGTAAGCACTTTTTACCACAATCACATGGTCGCTGCCAAATTCGGCTTCAACAGCAGGGGTGAAAGACTCCTGTGGCCTCAGCCCTCCCATATTAGACTGACCAGAAAGGATGAACAAATGCTTTCCCTCCTGTGCAAGTGCTGTAGGTAAGCTGATGAACAGGGTGCAGCTTAGCGCTAAAATGAAGATTATTTTCATGGATGATTAAGATGTATATTCAGGTTGTTACAATAGTTTTAAATCTCTTGGATAAGGATATTCCTCGCATCTAGAATGTCAGAGGCAAGGATATTTACGTTCAAAGCATCTTATGCTTTAGACTGAATGGAAATTTCCTCCACCGCCAGTGGGTGATCAATGGCTCCTAAAGCTGTTAAAGTCTGCATAACCTGGGTCAGCATCGCTTTATCCACTTTCTCTCCTTTCCCCCACTCCGTTTTGTCCAGCCAGGCAGCGGCATCCTCTTCCGACAGTTCAAAACGATCGCTGATCAGCTTCAAGGCATCCGTTCTTTGCTTGAAATCAGCCGCGTACTGATTGATCACCTCAAGTATTTTCTGTATGGCTTCACCTTTGCTTTGCAGTACTTCATTGCGTACTGCCACTACAAAGCAGGGCCAGGGGGTGTCTATCTCTCCTACCCTTCTGAACTCTCCTTTATCTACCAGGGGCTTGGTCATAAACTTTTCCCACATAAAAGCGTCAGCCTCTTCCTGCGCCAGCGCTTTGCGCGCCCCTTCCATGCCTCCCACTTCTACGAAAGGAATTCCGGCAGTATCCCATCCTTTTTGCTGCGCCAGGACAAAAGCCATGAGGTGAGAACCTGAAGTAGGACGACTGATGGCAAATCGTCTTCGCTGCACATCCTCTACCGTTTGAAAATCCGTATGCGCTGCCACATGGATACCCCAGGTAAGCGGTGAGGCCACAAACACCTGTACGATCTTAGCGTCAGTACCTTTGACAATACTCGCCATCACACCCTCGGTAAGGGCAATGGCTATATCTGCCTCAGCATCCTGTAAAGACTGCATCATAGCTCCGGTACCTCCGGGTGCATCCTGCCACTGCAAATCAATACCTGTGCGTTCAAACGCACCTTCTTCTATGGCCAGATGCCAGGGTAAATTAAAATGTTCGGGAACACCCGTTACTTTGATTGTTATAGGATTAGACATATGGTCTTATTTGTTAATTAAAATCGCAATACTAATTTTACCAGAATATGATCCAAAGTAGAGAATACCAACCATACCTGAAATGTTTTCACCTGTCTTTCAATAAAGGAAGGTCAAGTTTACTTCATTTGCCCTTGCTATGCATGTTTTTCATAAGCCTTTTTCCTGCATCTACCCGGGCCCAGGACAGTGATCATACGCTGAAGGTAGCGGTGGCAGCCAATCTGCTGCTCCCCATGCAGGAAGTTAAAACGCTCTACGAAAGAAAGTATAGCGGTGAGCTGATTCTGATTCCCGGTTCTTCCGGTAAGCTTACGGCACAGATCATCAATGGAGCACCTTACGATATTTTCCTGGCAGCTGACATGAAATACCCTCAGCAAGTCTTCAACGAAGGGCGGGCAGTGACCAAGCCGGAAGTGCTTACCCGGGGTAAGCTGGCATTCTGGAGTAAAAACCCAATAGAAGGAAAGCTGGAAGCATGGCTATTGGAAAATGAAAATATAAAATCAATCGCTATCGCCCAGCCCGAACTGGCTCCTTACGGACAAAGGGCCAAAGACTGGCTGAGTGAAAAGGGAATTTATGATAAAGTGCTTCCCAAGGTAATTTTTGGAGAAAGTATTGGTCAGGTAAACCAGTACATACGCTCAGGAACTGTGGAAGCAGCCTTTACTGCGATCTCAGCCATGCAGGCAGATGAGATGAAAGACATGGGATACTGGCAACCGCTTACGGTATATAGCGGTGATCCCAGCCGGCTGGATCATGGATTTGTGCTGCTGGAGAATGCCGTGGCCCCGAAAATTACCATTAACCAATTTGTAGAGTTCTTAAAGTCGCCGGTAGCAGCACAGGTTTTTCAAAAATTTGGCTATGAGCTTCCTTAATGGCAGATTTTGATCAATTCTCTCATAAATAATGCTGCAAATGCAGCATAAGCTTTTAGGTTTGTAAGAAAACAGCACTTTACTGCTTATGTCAGAGCTTCTACAACCTTTAGTCCTGAGTCTACAGCTGGCCATGGTAACCACGGCATTACTGTTTATTATCGCCCTACCCCTGGTATATGCTATTTACTTCCATAGCAGCCATGCCAAGCCATTACTTAAAGCGGTGGTGAGCATGCCTCTGGTGCTGCCGCCTACCGTACTTGGTTATTATCTGCTTATCTTTATGCGTCCTGACGGATGGCTGGGGCAATTGAGCCAGCAGCTGTTTGACCTGAGATTGGTATTTAGCTTCCCTGGTCTGGTGATAGGCTCTCTGATATTCAGTCTGCCATTTATGGTAAATCCAATCTTGTCGGCCATAGAAAACCTACCCTCTTCCTACAAAGAGGCGGCTTATACTTTGGGCAAATCACGCTGGAATACCCTTTGGCATGTACTCTTGCCTAATGTGAAATCTTCAGTGGTGGTAGGTCTGGTCATGACCTTTGCCCATACCATCGGGGAGTTTGGCGTAATACTGATGATAGGGGGAAATATCCCTGGAGAGACCAGGGTGGCATCCATTGCCATTTATAATGAAGTAGAGATGTTAAACTTTGACAATGCCGATATGTACGCCGGTATATTACTCGTATTTTCCTTTATCGTACTCATCAGTGTATACATGTATCAGAACCGTAGGCCACAGGGCGTAATATGATCAGCGTTTCTCTTCAAAAAAACCTGATGGGAAGTGAGGGCAGCCTGGCCCTTGATATTGCTTTCAGTATGCCTCTGCATAGCATATGGGCACTTATGGGTCCTTCTGGCGCTGGCAAGACCAGCATCCTCAAAATGCTGGCCGGACTCATGAAGCCTGACCGGGGGCAAATGTATGTAGGCGAACAATGCTGGTATAATAGCGAAAAAAAAATCTGGAAAAAGCCCCAGCTCAGAAGCATCGGCTTTGTCTTTCAGGATTATGCGCTCTTTCCCAATATGAATGTACGTCAGAATCTGGAATACGCACTTCCACCCTCCTCTTCCCCTCACTTGATTGACGAAGTAATGGCACTGATGCATATGGAAAAACTACAAATGCAAAACCCGGCAAGGCTCTCAGGTGGGCAGCAGCAAAGAGTAGCACTGGCCAGGGCCATCATTCGCCAACCCAAATTACTCCTGCTGGACGAACCTTTTGCCGCCCTGGATCGCAGCATGCGTGAAAAGCTTCAGCAGGATGTGCTCAGCTTGCATCAAAGGTTTAATACTACTATTTTACTGGTCAGTCATGATGCCCTGGAAGTAGCTTTGATGGCTGACAAGGTGCTTGAAATTCAGCACGGTCAGATAAGCCGGGAGGCACATGCTTTTGAAAGCCTTCCTATGATTTCAGAAGGATATTTTGAAGGTAAGATCATAGAAGTAAATGAGGCTGAGCAGTATTTTGTGCTGCTAGATAAAAGAATCTCTGGCTTATTACGCTTTGCGCTACCTCAGGGTATGCAACTCAAAAAACATGACCAGGTAGAAGTGAAAGGAGATCAAATCAGGGTGCAATCTTCAGAATGAACAAAAATATCATATATTGCCAAGAAATAAGGAATTATGAAAAGAACAAAAATGCAGGAATACTGGCGCCATAATCTTAAGTACCTGGCTATACTTTTAGTAATCTGGTTTGTTTGTTCTTATGGTTTCGGTATACTGCTGGCCGATGAGCTTAACAAGATTAAAATGGGTGGGTTTAAGCTAGGGTTTTGGTTTGCCCAGCAGGGTTCTATTTACATTTTTGTAGTCATCATTTTTATATATGTATGGCTGATGAACCGTTTGGATAAAAAATACGAGGTGGACGAAGAAGAAACGCATCACTGATGACTTGACTAATGAATGAAAAATAAGTAAGCAACAGCATTGTTGCTTAGGCCCTGACAAACAGTCACATTTTTATTGCTATGATTTTGGAGCTTTGACTTTCCCCTTGTTCCTACTCATACTTTTTGATGAAAATTTGCTTTAAGAACAATCGCTAAAACTAGTGAATGTGCCTATGAAAGATTCCGCGTCTTCTGACTCTGTAGACTCCAGAATTAGCCATTTTGAAAAGGAGCTTAATAGTCTGCAAGCTTCCCAACTCTTGTCAATGATGAAAAAACATCTTAGTGATGGTTATTGCATCACTGATGAAGAAGGCGTCATCATAGATGCGAATGAACCTTACTGCCATACATTAGGGTATGCTAAAGAAGAACTGCTCACAAAAAATTTCACTGAACTATTGCCTAAAGGCATGCGACCTTATGCGTTGATGCTTCATCACGAATATGTGTCAGGACAGTCCGAGGAAAATGCTGCTGAATGGGCCTACGAAAGTAAGTCTGGTGAAAAGGTCTTGCTACGTTCTTCTACCTCAAGGCTAAAGCTTTCCGCAAATCGCACCTACAAGCTGGAGATATTACAAAAGGTAGCTCGATCTCAAGTCAGGGATGAGGAAAGCATGAAGAAAATCATGCATCAGTTTAAGAACACACTACAGGAAATCAGCGGACTTCTCCAACTGCAGGCTGTACAGCTTGAAGGTGAAGCAAAACTAGCAGTGTTACAAGCCCAGAAGAGAACGATAGCGGTATCAATTGCCTATGAATTGCTGCACAAAAGTGCCAATAGCGAAGCTATTAATATTGGCGAGTATCTTTCCAGATTGATTGGACAGTTTGAGCAGAATTGCCAATTGCACATACAGCATAACGAAATACATTGGCAGGTGAATAAAGCCTACGCTCTCGGAATCATCATTACCGAGTGCTTAAATAATCTGAAAGCATCAGGCTATACTGACGTTTTACACCTAACTGTAGATCAACAGAAAGAATTATACGTATTAGAGATGCAATTGGAAGGCATGTTTTCTGAGAAAATCTCTGCCCTTAGTAAACAACTCATCAATGCTTTGGGCGGGCAATTACAAGCAAAAGTTGAGCTTCAGCCTAGTAGCCATCAATTCCTTAGTCTTCAGTGTGCTTTATAAGGCCTTTGAAAGTTCCTCATGCTTCTCTTTTACCTGAGTCAACACTATATCAAAAGATTGTACCAACTCTTGTATCAGCGCTTCTTTCTTCTTTTCATCCATTGACGAGTCACTGAGCTGCGGTTTTACCTGTTCCAAAAACTGACTAAGTTCATTTGCCCTCAACATCTCCAAATGAGAGACAACGTTATGTAATGTTTTTCTGAAACTATGTATATCCTCTTTCTTAATAGATAGCACCAGCTTATTTATTGCTTCTTCAAATTCTACACAAATAATCTGTAAAAAATATCTGTATTCGTCTTTTGACTCAAATACTTCTTCTACATACGAGTAATCTATACTGATATTCATTTTATTACAATGACTAAAAGTTTCTGATCCATTCTGCTATAACACAATTTGTCTACAATCAGGATAGTAAAAAAAGAGGAAAGATACAGGATATACTCCATGTTTGAATATTTAAAAAATGCTAAAATAATTAGTTTTACATAAAATTCATGGAGAACCTTAGCAGGCATTTTATTATCAATATTTAAACAAAAACAATATTTTACTGATAAATAATTGGATTATTAAAACTGTTTTTACCGTTTTTCCAAACAATGCGATATATATATGTTACAAACAGTATACATTATGTAAATTTGTAGGTAACCTACACAATAACATAGAACAGCACCAAAATTATATGCTCCATGGAAGAAAGTAATATTAAAGGTGTAGTTAATCAACTTAAAGCAGACATTGATCAGGTGTCTCGCCAAACCAAAGGACTAAAGAACGGAGAAAGATTCAGATCAGTTAAAAAGCTTAATGACCTTCGTACAATCTTGGATAAGATCACTGAGATCAATCAATCAGTAGACGACCTGATTGATCAGCAACATCAGAAGCGAAACGGTCATAGTTAACAATCTTTTTTCTTTTCTTGTTCGTTACTCAAGAGCATGATAGTCTCATTATCAGGCTAACGTCATTTCTACGCACACCTCTCTATCCTCTTAACGACAGTAGCAAAATTGTTGTATATTGATTGATCAAAATCAACAACCTAACGATAACAATGAAGTATTCTAAACAGGATCAATCCGACAAATCCGGACGTAGAAAATTTGTAAAAACATCAGTCGCGGTGCTTGCCACCATCAGTATAGTACCCCGGCATGTACTTGGGGGTACTCATCACGTCGCTCCCAGTGATAAGTTTAATCTTGCCTACATTGGCACAGGTAAGCAGGGACGCGGTACATTGTTCAGAAGTTTTATTGAAATTCCTGAAGTTCAGATCGTAGCTGCCTGCGATGTTGATCAGAAGAAACTCTCTGACTTTGAGCAAAAAGTATCTGAATACTACAGTGCACAAAAAGAACAAAATAGCTACCAGGGCTTGGCCACTTATGCTGACTTTAGGGAAATGCTGAGCAGCTCAGAAATTGACGGCGTGGTAGTGGCCACACCTGACCACTGGCATGCACTCGCATCTATTGCTGCCGCCAATGCAAAAAAGCATGTCTATTGTGAAAAGCCTTTATCGCTTACTGTAGCAGAAGGAAGAGCTATGGTGGATGCCGCCCGCAACAACAACGTCGTATTCCAAACGGGAAGTATGCAACGCTCCTGGACAGACTTTCACAGGGCTGCCGAACTGGTCATTAACGGCTATATCGGTGATATTGAAAAAGTAGTGGTAAGCGTAGGAGGTCCGCCCGAGGAATGTGAGCAACCTGATGAACCTACTCCAGAATACCTGGATTGGGATATGTGGCTTGGCCCGGCTCCCGACAGAGGCTATAGCTCTTTCTTTGCGCCTCCTATTGAATGGGATGGCTGGCCAAGATGGAGATATTGTAAACATTATGGTGGCGGTATGATGACTGATTGGGGAGCGCACATGTTTGATATAGCCCAGTGGGCCTTAGGTATGGATAACTCAGGCCCAGTAGAAATTATCCCTCCCGATGGTAAGGAAACAAAAGTCCTGACTTATAAATATGCTAATGGCATACCCATGATTCGTGAAGATTTTGGCAAAGGTAATGCTGTAAGATTTATTGGTTCTGAAGGGACGATAGAAGTGAGTAGAAGTTTTTTGAATATGCCTGAGAAATTAAAATATCAGTCCATTGACCTGAATGATACACATCTGTACCAAAGTCTTAACCACTATCGGGATTGGCTTAATTGTATCAAGACCAGTGAAAAGCCCATATGCGATGTAGAAGTGGGGCACCGTACTGCTTCAGTTTGTAATCTGGGTAATATCGCCTATGAGTTGAATAGACCGTTACAATGGGACCCTAAAAAGGAAACATTTAAAGGAGATAAAGAGGCAAACGCTATGCTTTCAAGAGAAATGCGACAACCCTGGAAAGTATAAATGCAATAATCTTCAGAGAGACGGGCCTTTGAACAATCTTCGGCCTGTTTTTTTTAAGATTAATTTTGTGAGTGCTTTAACTGATAGTCTTTGTAGCACTGATTGATGGCCAGAATTACTTCATACTCATTAGGTCTTTCAACAAATAATTCTTTCATCCGGCAATACATCATAAACTCATCCAGCTTCTTCTCTTTGAGCCCCGTTACTCTTCCTACCAGATCACGATTGTATTTCTGAGCCAATGCATTGGTCCGCTTGTCAGCAGCAATTTTTTCTCTTGCCTCCCGTTCAAACCTGGCTCTTTTATTCAGCCTGCTCGCTATAAAAGAAACCGGATTAAGGGCAGAGGCTGATACTTCTCTTCTCGGTCCGTAGTATGAACCCGGGATATGAATCTGTTCATCCTCCTCTAACTCCATTTCCAATACTGCTTTTTTGAAAGCATACTCATCTTTAAAAGCAAAAATGGTAACATTTTCAAGCGCATATGCCTGTTCACTAAGTCGTATTTTAAGATCATAATTATCGGTGGTAGCAGTATCACCGAAGTATAGCTGCTGAGGCTTATGAGCCACAGTAGAGAGTGTCAGAGTATCATATTTAGGAAAAGTAATGTAAAAAAAACCTTCTTCATCACTTACCACTCCTTTTCCACTCCTGCCAACAGAGATAGTAGCGTAAGGTACAACTTCATCCTGCTCATCTACAATGGTACCAGAAATGCGTATCATCTCCTCATCATCACTTTGCTCTACCTGTGCGAATAAGGCTAAGGGCAGAATCATCAAAAGAGAACACAGAAATAACTTATTATTCATAGTAAGATCGTAAAAATCAAAGCTAAAGTTAAACTTGGTCATATTGTGCACCTCCTCAACATTCGTGCTGTAAAATTAATGCATTTTTCTATAAAAAATGCCTTTTCAGCTAACCAGTCCTGCTTTGAGGCTCACATTATTTATTGGAAAGAAGTTATGGTAGCAGTACTGTAACTCATATTCAAACGAATTTTTGCCAATGTATTGCTTGTTTAAAGCTATTTGTTAGCTATAAGTTCATGCAAAACCTATGTCTCAAACGCCGTTACTCCTTCCTTCCAATATCACAACTTGACAATTTGTTAGCCGACGCTTTGACATAAGCTTATCCGGCAAGACATTTTTTGCATCTAATTAAAGAGGAAGTATAGCAAATCTGCCAATCTGTCACTACTTCGGCTGTTGGCATAAGCATTGATCACTTTATCACGAAGTTGAAATTATTAAACCGAATCAATAAGATATTATGGGAAAAGTTATAGGAATAGACTTAGGAACAACTAACTCCTGTGTCGCTGTAATGGAGGGTAACGAGCCCGTTGTCATCCCTAACAGTGAGGGAGGAAGGACGACCCCATCTGTGGTCGCGTTTTTGGATAATGGAAATGGTGAACGTAAAGTAGGTAGCCCGGCAAAACGTCAGGCCATCACTAATCCTCATCATACCATTAGCTCTGTAAAGAGATTTATGGGTAAAAAGTACTCTGAAGTAACAGAGGAAAGAAAGAACGTTTCTTACGAATTAGAAAAAGGTAGTAATGATACGGTTCGCGTAAAAATTGGCGACCGCTTATATACACCTCAGGAAATCTCAGCGATGATTCTGCAAAAAATGAAATCTACTGCTGAAGATTATCTGGGTACTACCATTACTGAAGCTGTAGTAACTGTACCAGCATACTTTAACGATGCTGAGCGTCAGGCTACCAAAGAAGCAGGACAGATAGCAGGTTTGAACGTAAAGAGAATTATCAACGAGCCTACTGCAGCTGCACTGGCTTATGGTCTTGATAAGAAAAATAAAGATATGACCATCGCGGTCTATGACCTGGGTGGTGGTACTTTTGATATCTCAGTGCTGGAATTAGGAGATGGAGTATTTGAGGTAAAAGCTACAAATGGTGATGTACACCTGGGTGGTGATGACTTTGATGGTAAAATCATTGACTGGCTGGCTGAAGAATTTAAGAAAGATGAAGGCATTGACCTCAGAAAAGATCCTATGGCACTACAGCGACTGAAAGAGGCTGCTGAGAAGGCCAAGATTGAGTTGTCAAGCTCTACAAGTACTGAGATCAACCTGCCTTACATCATGCCAGTAGATGGTATTCCTAAGCACCTGGTGAGAACACTAAGCCGTGCTAAGTTTGAGCAGTTGATTGATGACCTGGTACGTCGTAGCATGGACCCTTGCAAAAAAGCTTTGGATGATGCAGGCATGTCTACTTCTGAGATTGATGAAGTAATCCTGGTAGGTGGTTCTACCCGTGTTCCTAAGATTCAGGAAGAGGTAGAAAAATTCTTTGGCAAAAAACCTTCTAAAGGTGTAAATCCTGACGAGGTAGTAGCTGTGGGAGCTGCCATACAAGGGGGTGTATTCTCCGGTGATGTTAAAGATGTGCTGCTACTGGACGTTACTCCACTGTCATTAGGCATTGAAACTATGGGTGGCGTGTCTACCAAGTTGATTGAGTCAAATACAACGATTCCTACTAAGAAATCTGAAGTATTCTCAACCGCTTCTGATAACCAGCCTTCTGTAGAAATCCACGTACTGCAAGGTGAGCGCCCTATGGCTAACCAGAACCGTACAATTGGTAGATTCCACCTGGATGGTATTCCACCTGCTCCAAGAGGTGTACCTCAGATTGAAGTAACTTTTGACATTGATGCCAATGGTATCCTGAACGTATCTGCCAAGGATAAAGGCACCGGAAAAGAGCAGAAAATTAGAATTGAAGCTTCTTCCGGCCTTACTGATGAAGAAATAGAAAAGATGCGTAAGGAAGCCGAAGCTAATGCTGAGACTGACAAGCAGGAGAAAGAAAAAGTGGAAAAAATCAATTCAGCCGACTCACTGATCTTCCAAACTGAAAAGCAGTTGAAAGAATTTGGTGATAAGCTTTCTGAAGGAAACAAAAAGCCAATTGAGGAAGCTCTGGCAGAATTGAAAGAGGCCCACAGCAAGCAGGACCTTGATGCCATTGACGCTGCTATGAACAAGCTGAATTCAGCATGGCAAAACGCATCTCAGGAAATGTACCAGGCAGCTGGTGCTGACCAGGCTGGAGCAGCCGGAGGACCTGAAGGTGCTCAGCCAGGAGGCGGTGACGCTAATGCTGGCAGTGCTGATGGTGATGTGTCAGATGTAGAATACGAAGAGGTTGATGACAAAGACAAGAAATAAATCTTGATGTCTTGAACATCCAATCATAAATTAAGAGCTCCGCATTAGCGGGGCTTTTTTTATTCGCACATATTTTTCTTATTATCAAACGAATATTTATTATCCAACTAATATCTTCATCCTACTTTTTAAAAAGTGAACTATTGCAGTAATTGTGGCAGCGAAAAACTTAATTTTGATATCCCGGAGGGTGACAACCGGGCACGCTATATCTGTCAGCAATGTAATACGGTACACTATCAAAATCCCAAAATGGTAGTTGGCTGTCTTCCGGTATTTGAAGATAAAATTTTAATATGTCGCCGTGCAATTGAGCCTCGTTATGGACTCTGGAACTTACCCGCTGGCTACTTAGAAAACTATGAAACTGTAGAAGAGGGTGCTGCGAGAGAAACCTTGGAGGAAGCTAATGCGGCAGTAGAAATTATTAAGCTTCATTGTATTTATAATCTACCTCATATCAATCAGGTGTATCTGCATTTTCTTGCTCATCTGAAAAGTGATAGAATAGCCTGTGGCAACGAGAGTCTGGAAGTGAAATTATTTGATATTGAAGATATTCCCTGGACTCAACTGGCATTCAGTTCAAGCAAGTTTGCCCTGGAAAAATATATTGAATTTAAAGAAAATTACCCAGGCATACATATAGGCACATATCATCCTGCCAAAAGTTAGACGAACAAGTATTTTAACCCCTTAAATCGTACTTTTTAGTCAACAATACTCGCATAATACCGCCAAACCTACCTTATTTCTTGCCTCCTGCCAAAAAAAACTACTCTGATATACTGAGTAATTATAGCTAATCAAAAACGCAAATAGGTGGGAATCCTCAGGAAATTATGCCATTTAGTACTCTTATATGACAATGTAACTTTTAGACCTAATACTACAGAAAAATACGAAGCGCGAGCTTTAGTTTTACCGTATACTAATAACTGAGAAGCAATATTACTGTGAACACAGTTTAATATTATCTAAACTTTTGTAAGTGCAATATTAATTCGGTAAAAACTTACTACAGACTTAAAATAGCACAATATAATATTGTTTAGGCAATAATTTTTTAATTGAATTGGATAGAAGGGAAAGAGATCATCATAATTTTTTTACAAGTATGATTTTAACAGTTTTTGGAAAGTACCTAGACAGTTTAATATCGCTGGTTAACACTAAACTGGAGATGCTTGAGAGTCCACGAATTTTACACTGTGGGTGGAACATTATTCAATATTCCTATGCTTTCTTAATCAGTATCTTTCTTGAAGTACACAACGAATGGATCTATCTGACTTTGCCCTTGGGTTTTTATTATCTTCTCAAAACCAATAAAAAGAAAAGAGAATCACATACGTTTATTGCCCTGTTATTATCATACCTGACTCTTCTCGCACTGATAAGATTTGCTGATATGCATACATCCTGGTTTAGCTTTGGTGGTGTGAACAGCTTCTGGATAACTGCCTCAATACTACTATTTGCTATAAGCATCAAACTTATCCCAAGGCTCATCAGTACCTCTACATCAGCAGAGCTAAAGAGAATCAATAAAAGACTTACTGAGGAAATTCAGGAAAGAAAAAAAGCAGAGCAGAGCCTGAACGAACATAAAGAAAACCTAGAACTTTTAGTGCTGCAAAGAACTTTTGATCTGGAAAATACTGCCAGAAGATTACAAAAAGAGATCAACGAACATAAAGAAGCGCAGGCACAGATAAGTTTACAAACGACTCTTCTGGAACAGGTAGATAGTGCAATTATAGCCACTGACCTGCAATACAACATCACTTACTGGAACCAATGTGCTGAGAGCTTATTTGGCTGGAAATGTAGTGAAGTATTGGGAAAGCCTGCAGCAGAAGTGATGATAAGAAGTGAACACAGAAAAGCAGGTAAGCGCTTTCTTGAAAAACTGAGCAAGAGAAAATCATGGTCAGGTGATTTTACAATTCCTCACCTTTCAGGACGAAAAATTCCGGTAGAGTTAAGTTGCTCTGCTCTTTTTGATACTCAAGGTAAGCAGATTGGTTTTACCTGCGTTGCATTGGATATTACTGATCACTTACGTTCTGAACGTAAGTTACAGCGTGAGAAAGAAAAAGCCATAAAACAGGCTCATGCCAAACAAGATTTTCTGGCTACCATGAGCCACGAGATTCGTACACCACTCAATGTGATCATTGGTATGACGCGTTTGTTGAACGATGCTAACCCTAGTCAAAAGCAGTTAGAATACCTGAACAGCCTTGAGTTTTCAGCTAATCATTTGCTTACTATTATTAATGACATCCTTGACTTGGCCAAGATTGATGCCGGCAAGATCAAACTGGAAAACATTGGCTTTAATCTCTATCAGGTGATTGAAGGGGTGAAACAATCATTTTCTGCCAGAGCTGAAGAGAAAGGAATTGACTTAAGAATAGATTTTGAGAATAACATACCTGCTTTTCTTAAAGGAGATCAGGTCAGACTAACTCAAATTCTTAACAACCTGGTCAGCAACGCCTTAAAATTTACCAATGAAGGTTTTATTACCATCAGAACCCGGGTTCTGGATAGCAGACAGGGAAGAGTAAGGCTACTTTTTGAGGTAAGCGACAGCGGAATTGGTATCGCTGCAGATAAGTTGGAGCAAATATTTGAAAACTTTACTCAGGCTCAGGAAGATACGACCCGAAAATATGGTGGCACAGGCTTGGGGTTAACGATCTGTAAAAAACTTATACACCTACAAAAAGGAAAGGTCAGCGTAAAAAGTAAGGAAGGCATAGGCAGTACTTTCAGTTTTGAGCTGAATTATACGCTAGATCAGCAGGATAAATCAGCGCAGGAAAATATTGAAGATATACAGTATCCATTACAGGATATACACCTCTTGCTTGTAGAAGATAATCATGCTAACCGTATTGTGGCCTCCAACTTTTTAGGAAAGATGGGGGTGAAAGTTGACTTTGCTGAAAACGGAGCGCAGGCTTTACAAATCGTTCAGGAGCAAAAATTTGATATTGTGCTGATGGACCTGCAAATGCCGGTGATGGATGGCTATGAGGCAACCCGGGAAATAAGAAAGCTAGGGGAAGAATACAAAAAGCTCCCTATCATTGCGCTTACGGCAGATGTGGTATCAGATGTACGTCAGAAAGTGAATGAATCAGGAATGAACGATTACCTTTCCAAGCCATTTAAGCCAGAACAGTTAAACTCAACAATCGCCAAAAACCTGAATATAAAATTTCAGCATAATCCTTCAGAAGAAGACAATGTCATGACACTCTGTCAGATACTGGATGAATATAGCGATGACACCCAATTTGTAACCACCCTGCTTGAATCACTAAAAAGTAGCTTTGATAAACTTTCTCAGCAAATCAGAGAAACGGCTAGGGAACGCGATATTTACTCCTTACGCAGAATCATGCATAAGCTTCAGCCTTCTGTCAAAATGTTGGAAGACCAAAAGCTTTATCCCAAACTGGAAACTCTGAAGCATATACTTGCTGAAGATGAGGTGAATGACACTGAACTCCGCTTGCTGCTGGAAGACATTCATAAAGCCACTAAAGATTCAGTACACTATCTGGACATGCTTCAAAAAAAAACCTACCGTCCGGAAGCCAAAGTATGATGAAAGCTTGAAAAGCTTGTTGCTTTCCTGCTAATTTTGTTAGTTGTACAAGAGATATACACTAACATAACTTATATCATGAAGCTAAAAACGCTCTTACTTTGTCTTATCCCTTGCTTTTACTTTGCCTGTAACTCGCAGAACAACGAAAAAATGGCGGAGGTAAACGGTGCAGGTTTGGCCGAAACCAACCCGGCTGCCGAGGGTTTTAATGCCAACAACTCAGATCCGGAAGCTATTGAGATTGCCGATGAAGTAATGGAAGCTATGGGTGGGCGTGCAGCCTGGGACAGTACCCGCTATATTCGCTGGAATTTCTTTGGTCGCCGTTCTTTGGTCTGGGATAAAAAAACAGGTGACGTTCGTATTGATGTACCTGCTGACTCAGCTACTTATGTCATAAATGTAAATAATGATGAAGGCCAGGTAATGATGGGAGGAGAAGAAATTACCAATCCTGGTTCACTAGCAAAGTATGTTGAGCAAGGTAAAAAAATATGGGTCAACGATAGCTATTGGCTGGTGATGCCTTACAAACTCAAAGACAGTGGCGTCACTTTAACGTATGTAGGAGAAGATACCATGCAAACGGGTGATATGGCTGACGTATTAGAGTTACGCTTTGAGAATGTAGGTTTCACACCACAAAATAAATATCAGGTTTATGTGGATAAGGATGATCGTTTGGTTAAACAGTGGGCATACTACAGCGAAGCATCACTGGATTCCCCCAACTTTGTCACTCCCTGGGATGATTATCAGGAATATGATGGCATAAAACTCTCCAGCAGTAGAGGCGAACGAGGTATGGAGGACATAGGCGTTTTTGATTCTATTCCTCACGAAAAAGTATTTACGCTTAAGCCTTACAGATTTAACTAATGACAATAAACGCACTGATTTACAGTGCGTTTAGTTCTTTTATAGATTGGTATTCAAATTCAAAATCTATTTCAAAACAGTCAACGAACTGCTTTTTCATAGCTTTTTTAAGTTGCTGAGGATCTTCACAGTAAAAAACAAAAGCTCCTCCTCCTCCGGCACCACATATTTTTCCACCGTAGGCGCCATTTTCTTTGGCAAAAGCATACATGGCATCCAGGTTTTCATTAGTGCTGGCTTGTGCGAGTAACTTTTGAGCTTCCCAGTTTTCTTCCATTATTCGGGCACAGGCAATAAAATCTTCTTCAGCCAGCGCATGGATAAAGCGATAGCCACAATCTGTAAGGATATCCAGCGCACGCTTTCCACCTTCTGTCTGATAATTTTGATACACCTGTTCTACTGCCGACTGAGCATTACGAGACACACCTGTATGCAGCAAAAGCAAGTTTTTTCGGAAAGTTTCAAGGGTATTTTTAGACATTTTTACATCCAAAGGTTTGGCTTCATCTTCCACACATTCAAAACAGTTAAATCCTCCGTATACGATCGCGTACTGGTCCTGCCTTCCTATAGCCCAGTTAAGTTCCTTGTTCTCCAGATTAAACAAATCCTCTGCAATTACCTGTAGCGATTTAGGTTCAGCGTTATAAGTTTTGCTACCGATCATTTCCAAAAGCTTTACCGCTGTAGAGGTACTCAAGCCACTCCCCCGAGGATAGCCGGAAAAGTTAAAAGTCTTATTTCTCATCTCTATCCTAGGTTTGATTGCTACGTTTGATACATAACCGGTTTTCCCCTGCATGATATAAGGAACATCCGTCCAGCCACCGGCAAAGTCTATCCTGAGCGGTGCTTTATACGCATAGTTGATTTTATTGATGATACGTGTGGTAGAAGTAGGCATCAATTCAGGCGGTACTTCTCTGTCTACATACTCAATTTTTACTCCCAGCTTATCACATAAAGCTTGCTTCTCTTCAATAGCTGAATCATCCTGGTTGAGGATAAAGATATCGGGTCTCAGCTGTGTGATTACCTCCTCAAAATCAATTTTACCTTTACCTATTTTGTGGTCATTGAGGACTGCATAATCCACATCTTCCAAGGCAGCTACCAGATACAGACGGTTATTTTCAGGGTTCACCGGCCTGCCAGGTCCTTTCAGTTGGGTTAAGGTTTCGTCTCTTCCCACCCCTACTACCAGCAGGTCCCCGAAAGACTTACACTGGTTAAAAAAAACTGCGTGTCCTGACTGAAGAATGTCATAACAACCGCTGCAAAATACAATCATTTTGTCAGCATGGGCATTCCTAAGTGCTGCCAACGCATCTAGCTGGGTTACCTTGGCTCTGATATTATCAAACATATCTGTCAATTTTATAAAAATGGCTCAAATGTAAACAAAAATGACCACAATGGATGTGTGTTTTATTATATGTAAATCTGAGTTTGCAGGGTCCACTGTCCCAGACGTTCATTGGAAATGATTTCACCTTCCTGGCGGAAAAATAAAGGTCGTGTACCGTACTGTAAAGTTATTTTAGCATGATGTCCTTCAATAAACCAGTTGAGTCCAATGTCAGTATTCAAAATGGAATCATCCAGATAGTCCAGGTTTTTCATTTCTACACGACCAAAAGGCTGCAACTTACCCAGACTTCCCAGCCAGTTGTCTGGCAAAAGTAAACCTGCCTGCGTAAGGAAAATATTGCCTGTACCCAGAAGCGGCTCGGCATTACCAAAACCATCCACAGATACATTACCCTCAAAGCCAGCAGGAGCTGAAGTTTGTCCGGCAGCCGTATTCATGATGCCTACACTACGATAGTAATCTGTTCCGTAATCGTAATTGTAGAGCACCGAATACGCAGTTATGGCCATTCCTCTAAGCCCAAAAGGATAGTCCAGAAAAGCATCTACTGCCCAGGCAGTGTGATCTTGGCGTTCCAGGTCACCTGAAACATTGAGAACACCGCTGGCCTCCGGCTGGTGATAAAAACCTGCTCCCAGATTGAAAACTTTTTTTGTACCAATATAGGTTTCCGTTTTGAAAGGAGTCAGGTTTCCTTCCGGTTCCAAAAATTCATAAGCCACATAGCCTCCCAGAGCAAGTTCATCAGATGGGATATCAACTGCACTTTCAGTGTTTACATTAGCCAGACTTCCACTTACAAATGGCTTATTAAGGTGAAAGCGGTAATCCAAAGGACCAGCCTTACCTTTGGCATAGATTCCATACTGACGACCAAACTGATCACTCTGCTCAATATTAGGAAAGTTGAAAACCGGCAGGTCTAAAGTCATAAAGCTCACTACACTGGCATTGGTAAAGCGGGACACACCATTCCAGAAATGCAAGCCCATTCCCAACGCCAGAGAAAAGGGATTCCGCTCTCCATTCTGAGGATTCACACGTGAAATTACTGAATATTCGGTCCAGGCATCATGAAAAAAGAGTTGTGGCTTCTTGGGTCCCTGTCTGGGTGCACCTCCATTGACAAAGGTCTGGTTGTTGATCCCAATTTGGGTAAAAATCAGAAAGCGAGGTGTAATTTGTGAATAGATGGTAGCCCTGGCCCTACGTACACCGATATCAAAACTATGTGTGGCTAACTCTCCATCGACACCAACCGTACCAGGATTGTTTTCTACCGACTTGGCCCAAAACTGATTGAGAAGAATGATACGAATATTTTTACTGCTATCCTGCCCTACTGGGATGTTGATGCCTCCCGTATAAATATCCGACCCCTGAGCATTTACCTGAAAATCAATAAAAAAAAAGAGACTTAGTAATAAGAAAAAAATTGCTTTACGCTTCATTATGAAATGGATTATTATTTGAATAAGTGGCTAAGATAAAAAAATTATAAGACCTGACCCGAGTAGCCTGAACCTGATACCTGTCAGCCACCGATAGTAGACATAGACTCAGAGGCTGGGTGCGATGATTGACGGGATTTTTCAGCTTCAAAACCATCTTTAGCACGGCTGGTGTAAGCCTTTTTCAGTTCAGCCTTGATTTCATCATCACTAGCCCCACTACGCAAAAGCTGACGAATATCCAATACACCATCGTCGTAAAGGCAGGTTTTGAGCGTGCCCTGAGCAGTGACCCTGATACGGTTACAACTTCCGCAGAAAGTACGGCTGAAGGCAGCAATAATGCCTACCTTTCCTTTGTGCCCGGGTATCTGGTAGTTGTAGGAAGTGGAATGTGCGGCGTCCTTTACTTTCTGAATATTCGGATACTGCTCTCTTAATTTCTCCAGAATTTTACGATGCGTCCACACCAGTACCGGATAGTGGCTGCCCTCTCCGTTGAAAGGCATCTCTTCTATAAAGCGAACATCTACCGGATAATCACGTGTGAGCTCAGTAAGGGGAATAATATCATCTGTATTCTTACCATCCATCACCACCGCATTGATCTTGGTAGGAATCTGTTGAGCAATCAGCTCGTCAAAGCAGGCTTTTACTTTATCAAACTCATCCCTGCGGGTAATTGCTGCGAACCGCTCCCGGTCAAAAGTATCCAGGCTGAGATTGACCGAGCGTATCCCTAACTGCTTAAGCTCAGCTACATAATTTGTAGTCAGTACACCATTGGTAGTGATGTTAATATCTTCAATGCCCTTAATCTGACTAAGTTGTCGTAGAAAATACATTAAATCCTTCCTTACAAAAGGCTCTCCTCCGGTGATTCTCACTTTAGATACCCCTATCTCTGCCATCAGACTCACCATTTTTAGCATCTCTTCGTAAGTCAGCAGTTCCTGCTTGGGCAGATACCTGATTCCTTCTGCGGGCATGCAGTAAAAACAGCGCAAATTACAGCGATCCGTGACTGCCAGCCGCAGGTAAGTGATAGGACGTCCGTGATTATCGTATATCAGGTCAGGCATAGAGAATTTTTTCCTTGCTCAAATACAAATGTACATAGCTTTGCGTATTAAACATAACTGACTTAATTTGTGTGCTATGCAACTTAACATTTTATTATTCGGCATTACCAAAGAAATTATTGGGCAGCAAAGGCTAAAACTGGAGCTACCTCAGGAAACTAGTGTAAGCAATCTTTTGCAAAGTCTCAAGCAAAGCTACCCTGCATTGGAAAACCTGGACTCCATGCTGGTGGCAGTCAACAATGAATACAGTCAAAAGGATCAACTTTTACAGGAAAGTGATGAAATCGCTATCATTCCTCCGGTAAGTGGCGGTTAGTGAAATATATAATGATTGAAGAGGAATGAACAGTAAGACGAGAGACATACTGCTAAGCGATCAGCCGCTGGATATCAATACTGCTCTGGAAGCTGTCAATGACGGAAGTGCCGGTGCAGTAGATATTTTCATTGGCACGGTCAGGAATAAGACGCAGGAGCGCGCTGTAGTACGGCTGGAATACGAAGCCTACGACAGTATGGCGATCAAGGAGATGGAAAAGCTGGCGGAAGAAACCGCTTCTAAGTGGCCGGTTGCTAAAATTGCCATTCATCACCGCAAAGGTACTTTGTACATTGGCGACATTGCAGTAATCATTGCCGTATCTACACCCCATCGGCAGGAGGCTTTTGAAGCCTGCAAATACACTATTGATACGCTAAAGCAGAGTGTACCCATATGGAAAAAGGAGATTTTTGAAGACGGAGAAACATGGGTAGCCGCCCATCCCTAACTTATGCCTTATATTGAAAAACTAACCCTCTACCCTATCAAATCACTGGATGGCATAGAGGTAACACAAGCTAGCATTACTGACAAAGGAGCTTTGTATCTGGACCGGATGTTTGCCCTGTACAATCAGGCAGGCAGAACGGTCAATGCCAAGAAATACCCGGCTATACAAAAGGTACGCGCAGGCTTTGACCTTCACCAGCTAAGGGTTAATCTGTCTACCCCCGAAGGGCTGATGGCAAGTTTTCAGATGGAGCATGAACAGCAGCAAATCGCGGAATTTTTTAGCGAATACCTTAAAGAGCCGGTGTTTATCAAGCAAAATGAAGTTTCTGGTTTTCCCGATGATGATGAAAACTCCGGCCCTACCATCGTGAGTACCGCTACTTATCTGGAAGTACAGCAATGGTTTCCTGATCTCTCTCTGGGAAATATCAGAAGACGCTTTCGGGCAAATATTGAGCTAGGCGACTGTTATGCACCTTTCTGGGAAGACCGTTTATTTGATGTCCCGGGTACTGACAAGTTTTTTCAGCTTGGCAATGTCTCGTTTGTTGGCAAAAAGCCCTGCGCCCGCTGTACCGTACCTACCCGCGATCCGCTCAGCAGTATTGCTGACAATAGTTTTATGAGCACCTTCATCAACCGCCGGGAAGAATCTTTACCCTCTTTCGCACAGGCTGAACAGTTCAATCATTACTACCATCTATGTGTGAATACTGTTATTCCTGACACTGAGAAGGGCAAAATTCTGCAGCTAAAAGATCAGCTTAACGTACTATGAGGGAACAGGCCTTAGCTCTTGTCCTTCCAAATATTCTTTAAAGGTTAGACCGCCATACCTGGGCGCTACCATATCATGGGTAGTGATGTAAGAAAAATAGCTGAGCTTATCATACAGGTTTTTGTTGAGCAGCCTGACCAGCATCAGCCCTGGTTTCACAATCCAGAGGGGAATGTTCATTGTAAGCCTGGTGTGCGTGGCTTCAGCTACCATTTCCATCACCTCGTTGCGACTATGAATCTCCGGCCCTCCTACTTCAGCTATCTGAGGACCATTCTGAAGATGCTCAATGCAAAACTTTGCAAGATCTTTGGGGTGAATGGCATTGGTCAGGCATTTACCATCCCCCGGAGTCATCAGCATTCCACTTTTAGACATAATAATCAGATCATTCAGACCAGAAAACATACCTACCGGCTTGATGACGGTGTGTGATAAGTTGGTATGCATCAGGTTCTGGGCAAACATTTCCTGCGCCCAGCCCTGCATCAAATTGGGGGAAGTTTCACTGCCATAAATAGAGGTGTAGACGAAGCGGGATACGCCTGCTTTCTTGGCTTCTTCCAGCAAATTAAGATTGCCCCTGAAATCTATATCCACGAAGTTTCCCCACTCCGGAGCAAACAGACTAACACTTTTGCCAATGGTAGATAACACAATCTCTATATCGTCACATATTCCGCTCAGCTGCTCGGGCTGTGTGGCATCCGCCAGCACCACCTCATCACAGTATGGAGCTATAGTTTTTCTCTTGGCTTCATCACGAATATGCCCTCTCACCCAATACTCAGGATGGTTGTGGAGTTGTTTGAGTACTTCCAAGCCTAGTACGCCCGAAGCCCCTGCAATAAGTACCTTCTTCACTTTGTTATATTTTTAGAAACAACAGTTTTCTTTTATTTAGGTTTTATCTATATAGAATTAATTGTATCCATATGTGCCATTCCAAAAATGAAGATTAGGATTGCACATCAGCACCATAAAACAACAACCCATGATGAAGCAGGAATATGAAAAGTATAGCGAGGAAGATTTTCAGGTATGGAAAACCTTGTACGAAAGGCAGATTGTTAACCTCCCCCATGCCGCCACCCAGGCTTATCTGGACGGCCTTCAACTTATCCACTTTACCGCTGACAAAATCCCCAACTTTGATGAAACTAATACAGTACTCAAAGGGCTTACCGGCTGGCAAATCCATGTAGTACCCGGCCTGATTGACGATGACAAGTTTTTTCAACTAATGGCCAACTGCAGGTTTCCGGCTTCTACCTGGCTCCGCAAAATGAGTCAGCTGGATTATCTGGAGGAACCAGATATGTTTCATGATGTATTCGGACATGTACCGATGCTCACCAATCAGCCTTTCGTAGATTTTCTGCAGGCCCTCAGCAAGATTGCTTTAAAATATATTGACAACCTGTGGGCGATTCATCTGATCTCCCGCATTTACTGGTTCACCGTAGAATTCGGCCTGATCAGAGAGAATAATGCTTTACGCATTTACGGAGCAGGCATATTATCCTCCGCAGGAGAGACCAAATATTCGCTGAGCGAAGAAGCTACTCAACTACCATATGATGTAGACAAAGTGATGGGCACACCTTATCGCAAAGATGTTTTTCAGTCTCAATATTTTATTATTAATTCGTACGAACAATTATTTGACTCCATACCCTATATTGAGGGTTACCTGGAAAAACATGCCGATAAACCTGAACCTAATTTTGCCTGATATTGAAAAGAATTCATTTGATCTCTAACCCCCGTAACCTGTCCACTGCGCTGATGTATTCCTTTGCCCAGCGCCAAGATACCCGGGTGGTGGATGAACCTTTATACGCCTATTACCTGAAGCTCCGACCTGATGTAGATCATCCGGGAAAGGACGAAATTATGGAGAGCATGAGCAGTGACCTTCAGCAAGTGATTGATGAGGTGCTGCTCAAAGAATATGACCGGCCAATATTTTTTATCAAAGATATGGCCCATCACCTCATTGAAATGAAGCTGGATTTCATGCTTTCCATGACCAACCTCTTTCTGATCCGCAACCCCAAACAATTGATTGCTTCCATCGGTAAGGTGATGAAGCAGCCGGAGATGGAGGATATTGGTTCCAAGCAACAGTACGAACTCTATCATTGGCTCAAGGAGCATGGACAAAATCCTG
The DNA here is from genome assembly GCF_038039535.1 of Catalinimonas locisalis. Classification (NCBI taxonomy): domain Bacteria; kingdom Pseudomonadati; phylum Bacteroidota; class Cytophagia; order Cytophagales; family Catalimonadaceae; genus Catalinimonas; species Catalinimonas locisalis. The sequence continues at coordinate 213,642 of NZ_JBBPHP010000009.1, forward strand.
TGGTGCTGGATTCGGGAGAGTTACTCAAAGATCAGGAGGGCGTTATGCAGAAGCTCTGTGCCGCGCTGGATATTCCTTTTGATGAAAATATGCTGCAATGGAAAGCCGGGGCACGACCCGAAGATGGAGTCTGGGCCAAATATTGGTACCACAATATTCACCAGTCTACCGGATTCAGTAAGCAGGAGACCAGCCGCCGCTCCCTACCCGACCACCTGCAGCCATTGTACGAAAAAGCCAGGCCTTATTACGATGCGCTCTACCAGCATTCCATCAAAGCTTAAAATTGCAAATTGAAGAATACAAATTTCAAATGACTTAAAGCACAACCTTAAACCTTTAACTTTCAACTTTTTACCAACTCCATGCTACAGAAATTCAATCCTAAGAACGCCGATATACAGGTATATGTGAAAGATGGTCTCTACCCTCGCTCCGAAGCCAAAGTCTCCGTATTTGACAGCTCCGTACAGGGAGGGGATGCAGTCTGGGAAGGGCTGCGCGTGTACAAAAACAAAATCTTCTGCCTGGACCGCCACCTGAACCGCCTGCAGGACTCTGCCAAAGCACTATTGTTTGAGAATATTCCAACTAACGAAAGTATCAGGCAGGCCATCATTCAGACGCTGGAAGCCAATGGCATGAAAGACGACACCCATATCCGCCTGACACTGACTCGGGGTGAGAAAGTGACTTCGGGCATGGACCCACGGGTAAACCAGGATGGATGCTGCCTTATCGTGCTGGCCGAATGGAAACCTCCCGTGTATGATAACGAAAAAGGCATCAAGGTCATTACGTCGGGGATAGCCCGTAACAGCCCCAAGCATCTGGATTCCAAAATTCACCACAATAACCTGCTTAACAACATACTGGCGAAGATACAGGCCAATGTGGCGGGTGCCGATGCGGCGATCATGCTGGATGCCTACGGCTTTGTGTCCGAACTCAATGACACCAATCTTTTCATGGTGAAAGGGGGAAAACTGTACACTCCCCATGCCGATGCCTGCCTGCACGGCATCACCCGCGGCCTGACCATTGAAATCGGGCGTTCCCTGGGCATAGAAGTGATTGAAAAGAACCTTTCGCTTACTGAGTTTTATACTGCTGATGAGGTATTTGCTACCGGTACTATGGGAGAGATGACTCCGGTAAGTGAAATGGATGGGCGGAAAATAGAAAACAAAGCAGGTGAAAGACTCCTTCCCAAACTCCGAAAGAAGTTTGACCAAATGATAGATGAGTTGAGCGAGCCATTGCCTTTCTAATCATCCAATGTTTAGCCGCTTACATCCAACTGAGCGGCTAAACATGGGCTTCCAACAATTTTTTAGCAATATCTCGTGCAATTTCTATTGTCTCGTTGATTGTTCTTCCTTGAGCTACTAATCCTTGAATTGTATCTGAAGTTGTTAAGTAGCATCCTTATTTTTTATCGCCATGAGACTACTCTGTAATTTGTGTAGTTTTCACCCATATCTTTCATTCTGTTTTCTAAAACCTTTATACCATTATCTATAAATGACTTCACCTCTTCATCAGTCATTATATGATATATGTCAACTCCCAAAGCAACAGGTTTACAAATTGATAGCTCAAATGTCAAATCAGGTTTTTTGTAAATCGCATATTTGTACGGACTTGAAATTATCTGACAATTTTGAGTAGGTTTAATACTTTCAATATCAATCAGTTCTTTTTGTATCAGACGATATCTTTTCTGTCTACTATGACCTCCATCCTCATTGTAAAAGAAGAAGAGTTCATTACATTTTGGACATTGGTGAATTTCGCAATGCCAATAAGGGTATTCGTCCAAACTGATAGGAGCCTTTTCTCCCCAATATGATTTAGGAGGTTCCATACTTACTTCTTGTTCAATTTGTCCGATTCTAACCAGTTCAGGTTCAAAATTTGGATTCCAATCATTCCATCCTTTGAATTTTGAGTGATCGCAGACATTCTCAAGTGTTTTTAGCTTGCTCAAAAATTCAATTAAGTTGTTTTGATTAATTTCTTCCATTCAAATTGAGGATAATAACTGATTAAAGAGACCTATCTCCTTTATTAATATACCTCCACAAACTAAGCTAATTCACCCTATTTTTATTGAAGATGTATTAAATGAGAGGGTTTTATATAAATCCACTAATAAATATGCATCAAAGGTTATTTGATTTTTTACAGCTTGCTATCATTGAAAGAAGAAAAAGTAAGTTTTCAGTTCTACTGAGGCAGTTACCACTACGGCAGTCGCCACCGTGTGATCCCGGAGGGATCTTATACGTTGTGAAAGTTATGGATCTGTAGGGCTGTAGAAGATTCCTCCACTGCGTTACGGAATGACGCTGAGTACTTCATTTTTTGCTTGCATAAAAGAAAATAAGAATGACAGATATTTATTTATGTTTCTGTGTCAAATAAGCTAGCTCTAAGCCACCCATAGTTACTGTGGAGGTTATTCAGTAACTTCTAATTCAAATTCATTTTCAAATGATATTTTCTTCCCGTTTTGCCAATGAGTAGATCTTAATTTGATCTTGTGAACCCCTACTTCTTTTCCTTTAATATTAATAATTCCATCATATTTACTGGCAACATTAGAGGGTAACTCTACAAATCCTTCATCGGTTTGTGGATCGTCAATTTCATACAAATATTTAATAGCAACCATCTTAGCTTGAGAAATCGCCATGCCATTAAAGCTATCTCCTTTTCTTATGGTAAATTTATCACCCACTGGAATTGGTATGAAATAATCTACATGCTGGAAATAGTTACTAAATTTACTATGAATGCTATTTATGAAATCCGCATTAAATAGAAGTAGTGAGACTTTAAAAATTTCTTTATTTCCAGTTTGTTTGAATTTATTGTAAGCTTGAGTGATGAATAAGCTATCTATAGGAATAGTATCATATCTGTTATTCGCTAGGTCTATTATCTCAAGCACTACTTCCTTTTGTGGTATTTCACCATTATCAATCTTAGAAATAAGATTTTGAGTCTTCTCTGATAGCTTCTCACTAATTTCTATAAACTCTTTACCAGCAGGTGAGTAGCCAGTTTCCTCAACATGAGTGATTAGATCACTGCTTCTCCTGTTTATCTGTGCTTTGATAAATTCTATTTGATTACTTGAATCAACTGAAGTTGATTGCTTATTACAACTGAGCAGTAAAAATCCTAAAAGAATTAATATTGTGTTTTTCATTTCTTATGAAACCTAACATCTGTAAAAAAGACTAATTTCCTCTATGTAAAACTTCTCTAAACTAAGTAAACTCACCCTATCTTCATTGAAGATGTATGAAATCAATGGGTTTTGTAAATATCCACTAATAAGTATGCATAAAAGCATTTTCATTACCCTGAACCAAAGTATTACTTGCCCATTCCTTCTTTATGTTTTCGTTGCGCTTATTTGTACTCTCCTGCGTCTGCTTAATGCTTTGTATTCAAATGATCACTCGCTAAGAGGGTTTTGGAGTTGTCCCGGAAGGGATAAAGTGTTAGTGGCGAAGCTTACTGACTGCCCCGCTATGGGGCAATGATAAAGTACCAGTCCTCAGTAGCTATCCCTGAGTGGGGCAGTCGTTGAGCTTTGCCGTTTGGTACATGTACCTTACAGGGGCAAGTACATTGTATCAGTACTTTGTGTCCGCCCCGCCCGGGGCAAGGGTTAAGGTACAGTGCTCTAAGAATGCCCCGGACGACATCAGGTCCGATCGTCCGTTTTTTAACATTCAAAGTATTCATCCGCATCCTCTACTTCCCACAAGTAACATATCAGCACGCTTAGTACAACAGTAACTACCTGTTTCCGCTATCCACTCACTTCTTTGAAAAATAGCAGACAGCATCAATATGCTTACCTGAGTAAGTTTGCTTGTGTTCGTGAAGCGGAGAATTGCATCATGTCAGCTTATTTTTATTGAAAAAAATAGAGTGATGAAAAAGAATGGTATTTACAACGAACTGGAAAGTAACCGCCTGATCATCAGCGGTGCTTTGTCCAATCCTCAGATCATCAAAGCCCTGACTCCTCTGGGCTTTGACCGTAAAGAAATTATGAATGGCAACAGTTTGCTGGCCCGGATGTCAGGGCAGCAGGAGCAGCGCGAACAGGAAGAGAACCTGCAGAAATCCAGTACCCAAAAGCTACGCGATGCTTTTAAAGAAGCCAACGCCCTTTATGTTACACATCTGAAGTTTGCCCGTATGACCATTTCACCCAATAGCCAGGCATGGCACGATATGAAGCTGGAGGGCAAGAGACGCAGAGATATGGCCGGATGGTTCATGCAGGTAAAAGCCTTTTATAAATATGCCGGGGCCGTAAGTGAGCAGCTCGCGCAAAGGGGAATTACTGCCGAAGAAATGGCCCAGGTGCAGGCCATGATTGAGGCAGTAGCCGATGCAAGGGTAGAGCAAAACAAGTACAGGAGTAGTAAACAGGTGGCTAAAGTACGCCGTGATGAAGAGCGAAAAGCATTACAGCTATGGATGAGCAAGTTTATCAAAGCCGCCCGCTTTGCTTTTGATGAGGATAAACAGCAGCTGGAAGCTTTGGGTATCGTAGTACCTTCATAAAACTTAAATATTGAGTATTGCAGATGTAAGGGTATGTCTGCTATACTTAACATGATTGCCAGTGTGTGTTCGCCAACTGTGGAATTTGAGTTGCACAATTAACATATACAATTCCAGGTTACATCATTCCTCTCAGTGTCTACTAAGCTCTAAAGAACACAAAAGCTTACTACGACATGAGCACTGCACTGACCGAAACTTTATTATCGCTGTATTTTGGAGGCATCTATTTTTTTATGGTACTGCTTACCTCCTATCTGGGCAGAAAAAGTAACCTCCATTGGGGTTATGTAGCCGCTGCCTCTTTATTATTCACCCCAATTGCCGGGATGGTCCTTTTACTCTGGTTTGGAGAAAGAATGAACTCTTATCAGAGGGTGGAACGCCTTAAACAACTAAGAGAGCAGGGTATCCTCAATGAAGAGGAATTTAACTGGAAATACTATCCGGCAACGCCTGAAATGTTGCTCCGTGAGTTAGCCATACTAAGAGACGAAGGTGTGCTGACGCGTGAAGAATACCACTCTAAAGTGTACCGTATAATGGAAGAAGATGAAACAGCCTATAACCCAGATCATCATATTTCCAGAGTATCCCGGCAGACCAATATAGCCGTATGATGTGCTTTCGGTAAGTTAGGCTTGTATGTAAAGTCTAAGCCATTCGCTGTACTGTAAATTCCTCACCTTAAATCAAATGCAGATGGAGTATCAAAAAGCCAATCAGATTTATTATTTTAAGGTAGGAAAAGGCAAGTGGACAGGAAAGTTTGAATTCAGGCTTACGGACAAAGACAGGCTCACACAAGAAAAAGTGGGTCTGATTAATAATCTGCTGGTTCAGGCCATGCTGCTATTTCAAAAGTTATTGGGGAAGGCCCGGATTGACTCTGAGATCAAAATCTATCCGGATAAGTACGAGATAGGCAGCGCCTTTAATGTAGTAAGGATACATAAATATGGCTTGACGCTTTATCTGCTGAGAGAAGAATACATACTGGACCCAAACGGTAAAGATGTAGTGGTGAATGCCAATGACCGATTCGGACCATTTCCTTTTCTCCTGAATAAACAAAAATCATATCCGGCAGAGATTCTTGATGAAGGCCTCCAGTCCCGCTACTATATGCCCTTGCTGGGTAGCACCTGGGTTTGTGAATATAGTGTGAAGGATCATGATCATGTAGATGGGCTACTGAAGTGTAAATGGGGCGAATCTATAGAAACCATTCATAGACTATGACAACTACTACGCTCACCTATCAGCAACGGATTGAAGAGGTTTATAAGGCCTTGGATAAACTTACCCGATTGCTGGAATCTCAGCAAGATACGAGGGCTACCTTTGCTTTGGTATATACCAGAATGACTTACAGAATCCTGCTAAGCCTGAACGAACACGCTTATCTAAAGCCCGAAACTGTAACCGCTCTTACTGAATCCTTCGCCCACAAATATATGAGTGCAGTTGAAGCTTATTCTAATCACTTAAACTGTCCCCCGGCCTGGAATTATGCCTTTGATACACTCAAGGGAACTACTACTTCTCTGCTGGATGAACTGCTAATCTGCATGTATGTGCATATCAGCTATGACCTGCCCTTTGCACTTTGGGAAGTAGAACAAAAGCTCCCTGATGCGCTCAGCATTCATGATTTTCATCTGGTCAATGATGTTTTGCAAACTTCCATTGATGAAATACAGGAGTTGGTAGCACGGCGGTACAGTTACCGTCTTTTTTCTCTGGACCGCTACCTCAAAAACAATGACGAAATCATTACCAATTATGGGATTCGGCTGTCAAGAGGTATCGCATGGTACAATTTCCAAAGGCTCAAAGCCCACATAGATATTGAAAGTGCGCTCTATCGGAGCTGTGAAGTCAATACCCGGCTTATCATTAACGGACCATATCGCATTACCCGTCTACCTCTCAAACTCATCCGCTACCTCCTGAACCTGGACAGGTTCTGGCCTTCGCAGGAAGAAACTCAGTCTGTGTAGCTTAAATTTCCAGAAGTAAAATCAGCAAGAGAATATATGTCTTACATCGTAAGTTCGGAGCTTACGCCTATAGGGTAAAACAGAAATTAAACCTTATAGAATTATGCCAACTCCATTAGAAGTTTTGCTGGACCCTTTATCACTCATTATTCTTGCTTTTTATGGCGGTCTGATGCTTTGGGAAGCTTTGTTTCCCGGTAAAACACTACCCAAAGTAAAAAACTGGAAGCTTAGAGGACTGAGCTCCTTTGCCTTCTTCTTTTACCTCTCCTCCTATCTGCCCCTGCTGGTGGATCCCTGGCTGGCCCCTTATCAGTTGATTGATCTTTCTGCCTTAGGCACTGTAAGCGGAGGTTTGTTGGGGATACTGCTCTATGAGCTTGGTGTGTTTGCCTGGCACTACAGCCTGCACCATTCCAACTTCCTGTGGCGTAGCTTTCATCAGATGCATCATAGTGCCGAACGTATGGATACTTACGGTGCCTTTTACTTCAGTCCGCTGGATATGATAGGCTTTACCATGTTGGGTAGTGTGTGCTTTACCCTACTGGTAGGATTATCTCCCCAGGCGATTACCATGGTACTTTTAGTGACTACCTTTTTGGGTATGTTTCAGCATGCCAATATCAAAACACCACGCTGGCTGGGGTATATTGTACAACGTCCGGAGAGTCATGCCTATCATCATGCTCGTGGCATACATAAATGCAACTATTCGGATGTAGCCCTGTTTGACATCATTTTTGGCACATTTCACAATCCTCAAAGCTTTGAACATGATACTGGCTTTTATGATGGTGCCTCGGCCCGTGTAGGAGATATGCTGCTCTTCAAAGATGTGAGCCAGCCCAAAGTGAAGGCTTCACAATCTGAAGAAAGCCCTGCTGTACAAGTGGTAGAGCATACGGATAGACCAGAGATCAGAGAAACTGAGTCAGAACTTACCAAATAAGCCATTCACCTTTTACCAATTACTTCATCTCTCACCCGCATCGGCTCTAAGCGCTCAGCTTACTGGTGCGGGTTTCTTATTTCATACCTTCTCTGTTCATATTTTTAGAAGCCACAGTTTTAATATTCATGATATTCCTTCAAATTACAGCTGATTAACCTGGCTTGCTTTAAACTGCTAACACGTTCCATTCTGACGATATGAAAAAATTCAAATGGCCTGTCATCGTTCTATTGCTCCTTATCATTATTTATTCGGCAGTCGCATGGATTGTGCCCCGGCAGTTTGACCAGCAGTTGAACAAGACGCAAAACCCTCCCCCCTATCTTGTCTCTAATAAAGCCCTGAATCTTTATACCTCTCTGGATTTTGTCGCTGACCTGCACTGTGATGCCCTGCTCTGGGACCGTGACCTGACGCAAAAACATGACATAGGGCATGTGGACTTTCCCCGAATGCAGGAAGCGAATATGGCACTGCAAGCCTTTACCATAGTCACCAAATCTCCGGCTGGGCAGAATTTCAGAAAAAACTCGGGAGACTCTTTTGATAACATCACCCTGCTGAATTTTCTACAGGCAAAGCCGCTATCCAACTGGTTCAGCCTCTCAGCAAGGGCGGTGTACCAGAGTCAGCAGCTCCATCAGTTTGCTGAGGCATACGAGGATGAGTTTATCGTGGTGAAAAGCCGGGAAGACTTAAACCGCCTGATTACTCTGAGGAAAGAGAACAGAAGAGTGACAGGAGGCTTTTTAGGGATTGAAGGAGCGCATTGTCTGGAAGGTAAAATGGAGAATCTTGAAAAACTATACCAGGAAGGCGTCCGTATGCTAGCCCCTACCCACTTCTTTGACAATGCCCTGGGCGGCTCTGCCCACGGTATGGATAAAGGAGGTCTAACCGATTTTGGCAGTGAAGTCATACAACGTATGGACGAGTTAAAGATAATCATTGATCTGGCCCACGCCTCTCCCACGCTTATTGATGATGTGCTGGACCTGAGCCAGCGTCCGGTACTGGTTTCGCATACCGGGGTAAAAGGCACCCGGGACAATGTGCGTAACCTTTCAGATGCCCACATACGGCGCATCGCTGAAAATGGGGGGCTGATAGGCGTAGGCTTTTTTGCCGGTGCGGTCAATGAACCTCTTACCCAGGGGATAGTAGAGGCGATGCAACACATCAAAGCGATTGCCGGAGTAGACTGTATCGCTCTGGGCTCAGACTATGATGGCAGCGCCACAGTGCCCTTTGATGTCACCGGCTTACCCCTGCTGGTAGAAGAGATGCTCGCCCAGGGTTTTGAGGAAGATGAAATCAGAGCCATTATGGGAGAAAATGTAAAACGCTTCATGCTACAAAACCTCCCTTAGTGCAAAACGGATCTGCCAGTACTAGCCGCCGCCGAGTGGCCCATTTCAGAAACAAGGCAGATCTATAGCTTACATATCTTGTTCATCACTCCTGACGACCTACCCAAAAGCCCCGGCTGAGCGTCCTCAAACCAAATGTCGGGCGAATGGCGGGCCAATGTATGTCAAATTCGTGTTCAGTGTTGACGCTTTTCCCTAATCTTGTTTCCGATGCGACAAGCAGCAGGTAGTAAATTTTAAGCCTGCTCAAATCAACGCATGATTTCATAACACTTAAACACAGAAAAGATGAAAACGACAAAAATGTACGCACTCGCTATCTTCGCTATTTGTCTCATGATGCTCACCCTAAGTACGGAAAGTAAAGCCCAAAGTGAGGATGAGGCCAAACAGGCTATTCAGACTGCCAATGCCAATTATGTCCAGTGGTTTAACCAGGGAGAGATTGATTCACTGATGACCTTATATCATGAGGATGCTTGTGTGGCAGGTATTGGTTGTCACAAAAACTACCTTACGGATTATTACAGAGTACAAATGGGCCGGTATACATTCAAAGAACTGGCTGCTGATCACATCAGTATAGAGGATAACATCGCCAAAGAAGAGGGCAAGTTCACCATTCTCTTTGCTTCTGGCAATGAGGTAAGAGGCACCTATGTAACGGAATGGCAATATACCGACGGTCAATGGCAGATAAGGAATGATCAGGCCAATATCACCGCTGGTCAATAAAAGTCTGTTTAGCTTTACGGGCGGCAGGCATACTCCGGTATACAGTCTGTTGCCCCTAAATTTACTCATCTAAAAGCCAGTCATTATAGACAGTATTCCCAGCCTTAGGGAAGTCAGCATAACGCATAGGTCATACTACGGTACATTTTCTTATAAGGACTGTAAGTACATCATCAGAAAAATTCACCCCACCTAAATCACCGATACCCTGACCTTTTTCTTCTTCAACTTCACATTATTTACTTTGGGAATAAGCTTTTTTATGGTAGCGGTCTTTACAGCAACAAAAGCACAATCATTTTTGAGTTCAATAACACCGACCTCATCCTGCGCAAGTTTGCCCTGCTTGATAAATAAGCCTGCCACATCACCTTTAGAGATCTTGTCTTTCCTGCCTCCGGAAATAAACAATGTACTCCAGGCAGAAGCCTTGGGTGTCGGGTTTTGCTTGAGCTTTTCAATGGGGATATCTTTTATATAATCGGGGCTATCTTCATTTTTATACTGAATCACATAAGCTGTCCCATCGCTATGCATACGGGCCGTTCTGCCATTACGATGGATAAATTCCTCATGCCTGAGGGGAAGATGATAATGAATGATAAAACCTATTTCAGGCACATCTAAACCCCTGGCTGCCAAATCTGTGGACAGGAGGATATTATGCGTACCATTCCTGAATTTGATCAATGCTCTTTCCCTGTCTACCTGCTCCATACCACCATAAAAGGTACCATGGGATATATGATGCTCAGTCAGATAATCGCTTACCCGCTGTATGGAGTCTTTGAAATTGCAGAAGATGATACCATTCTGATCACCGATATGCGCCAGCAGCTCAACAAGCGTATCCAGCTTATCTTTGACCGGTGAAATCACTAATTTGATTTGTAGGCGCAGGCTTCTTTTTTCCAGATAATCAATAACAATAGGGTCTTTCAGATTGACAAAGCCGGGAATAGCGACCCCCTGCGTGGCTGAGGTCAATACCTTCTTCTTCACTTTGGTCAGCAGCCTGAGAATATCTTTCATCTCACTTTCAAAACCCACTTCCAGTGATTTATCAAATTCATCCAGCACCAGGGTATTGATATCACGCGTCTCAAATGCTTCTCTTTTGAGATGGTCAGCCACTCTGCCCGGTGTACCAATCAGCACGGCTGGCCTATGTTTAATTTCCAGCCTGTCTTTAGAACCTGTACGCCCTCCATATACGGCATTAACTTTAAAGCCCGTGCCCATCTCCCGCATCACCTGTTCAATCTGAATGGCCAGTTCGCGGGATGGTACAATGATTACACATTGAATTTCATCACAAGCGGGATCTAATGCCTTAATAATTGGGAGCAGAAAAGCCAGTGTTTTACCCGTACCGGTGGGAGAAAGTAATACAACTTCCGGGCTGCCTGCTATGGTAGACTGCGCCTCTATCTGCATAGGGTTCAGTTGTGCTATGCCTAGTTTAGCTAAAATGTCTGCCTGGCTTTTTATGGATGTTGACATGGAGGATCAAATATTGAAAGATAAATGAAGCTTATTGTGATGATGTATGCTTAAGCAATGAAAATTCCGCCTATATGGTTTCAAATCAGGCAGCTTCAATAGGCATCAGGCAATAGCCTATGCAATATAGGTCCATTTTTCATTTTACTCCTAATAATAAATAAACACCCCCAGGTCTGTGAGACCTTCTATAGCCAGGGTCAGTGTCCTACAGACCCTCCGGCAGCTTTTTCCTCCAGGCCTTGTTAACCACTGCTTACAAACAGCCCTAAACCTCACGCAAGCAGAAGTTGGTACAAATGCTCAATAAATATAAGACACAATTTTACCCTGGAAAGAATAAATAGTCTTTAATTCAGTTAAACTGCTCACCTGCAATGGAATAGCAAAAATGAGTATTCGTAAGTTTTCCTGATATATACACAGAAACACTCATCCCATCATCGTGAAGATTAGCATAATATTACCAGAGTATAAATACACTATGGCTTATAACTGGCCTCAAAATAGCAAAGGAGTTTCTTCACAAGTAGAATTAATATATGTTAAACAAAACAATTAGAATCAATGGCAAAAGTAAAAAACAACATCGTGATTGAAGGGCTGTCAGGCTCTTTAGGTAACCGTATCGTATTCAGCCAGAGGGCAGGTAAGACGGTGGTATCCGTAAAGCCTCAACCCTCCTCTCCAAAAAGCGAAGCCCAGCTTCGGCAGATGCAGACGTTCAGGGAGGCGACCATCTACGCGAAGAAGGTGATCAAAGACCCGGTAACCAAGGCAGCCTATGCGCAGCGCGCCAGGCCCGGACAGTCGGCTTACAGTGTAGCGGTTTCAGATTACATGACTGCCCCCGACATCAGCCTGGTAGATTTCAGTCTCTACGATGGCAAGAAAGGCAGCCCTTTGACAATCCGTGCTTCTGACGACCATATGGTGACCGAAGTGCAGGTAGCCATTTATGATGGCAATGGGGTATTGCTGGAAGAAGGCAGTGCCACGCCAGAAGAAAACGGCCTGGACTGGACCTATGCCACCCAGAAAGCGACCACTGAGGTGCAGGGCAACCGCCTGGAGATCAAAGCCATTGACCTTCCCGGCAACCGCTCCCAGCGCTCAGAAGTAGTAGCCTAAGTCCAAGAAGCACTACACAACCGGCCTATAAACTTCCTTCTCTCTCTTGAATATTAATTTTATCCTGCCCAACACCACTTGTCAATCTTTCATTGTGTTAAGCTAAATTCCTTTCTATCTTGAGAAGCTATTGTTAGTACGCTATCCCCTCTCACTGAAGTTTGTAACTTCAGCTTCAATATAACCTTGCTTACCCGTGGTCGGTGTCTCCACCGACCCCCGCACCTCCACTTTACTTTGCACCCTTCGCCGGAACATTAGCGGAAAATATGTGAGTAAGATATGAAGTAAACTTTGTAAAAAGGTTTCTTACTCTATGTGCTGCAAACTGTCCTGTGGAGACACAGGCCAGGGATTAGAAGATATCTCCATTGCGTCATTCCGCAGCGCAGCGGAGCCGCCGGGGACCGGGAATCTTTACCACCCCCACATACCCTAACTGAAGTTTGCAACTTCAGCCTCAATACAAGCTCGCATATCCATGGTCGGTGTCTCCACCGACCCCAGCACCTCCACTTTACCACAGCACAAAAAGAAGCCTTATCTCCAAAAAATACCAAAACCCCAAAGCAAAGCCGTAACGAAGGAATACCGAAGCTGAAGCGAAGACACACCGAAGCGGGGATATCGCCCATTTCTGGGCAAAGTACAATTATTACACAGCTTATTGCCTACTGCTTTACACCTTTAAGCCGTCTGTCTACTCCCGCTTAAAATCCCGCTTGCCGCCGCTCTTGGCCATCAATCGGGTCTCTTTGATCACAATGTCATGAGAGAGGGCTTTGCACATATCATAAATGGTGAGGGCGGCTACATTGGCTCCGGTGAGGGCTTCCATCTCCACCCCGGTCCTGGAAGTCACCCCGACCGTACACTCCACCACCACCTCCTGTGCCTCGTTGATGTATATCTTCAGCTTGCACTTCTCAATTGGTAGTGGGTGACAAAATGGAATCAGCTCATGCGTCTTTTTAGCAGCCATAGTACCGGCAATGATCGCGGTCTGGAATACCGGGCCTTTCTTGCTGTAAATCTCCTCTTTACCCTCACTTTGCGTAAGCGCCTGCATAATCTCTTTGCCAAGCACTACTACGCATTGTGCGGTAGCACTCCTCTGTGTGATTTCCTTGGCTCCTACATCCACCATAGTAGGCTGGTTCTCTGCGTCCAGATGGGTAAGTTCCTGTTTATCCTTTGCCATAGTATTTTACTTTGCTGTAACTGCTAAGATAAGCGGCAAAAAGGCATAAAAAAACCTCCGTTTACGGAGGCTTATATTTCTTGCAAGTTGATTAATACTAAATTTACTCCCCAAGTCTGCCATCTTCAGCGGCTTCTTTCATCTCCTCATTGGCATAGATAGCCACCTCTACACGACGGTTTTCCTGGCGACCTTCAGCAGTGTCATTATCAGCTATAGGTTGCTCTTCTCCATAACCCATAGTAGTCAGGCGGCCAGGACTCACTCCCAGACCCAACAAATACTCTGAAACTGCCTCAGCTCTGTCTTCGGATAGTTCTTCATTATAATCATCCGAACCAGAACTGTCAGTATGCCCTTCAATCAGGATGTTGGTGTCCTCGTACTTTTTAAGCGTTTCCGCCATCTCCTGAAGGTTCTCTTTGGTATTATCTCGCAGCGCATAAGAGTCATAGTCAAACAGCAGACCGGAGTCAAAAGTAATCTTTATCCCTTCACCTACCCGGGTAACTTCCGCGCCTTCCAGGTCTTCTTCCAGCTCTTCCGCCTGCTTATCCATCTGCCTCCCGATCAAAGCACCAGCAGCACCTCCTACCGTAGCGCCGATGATGGCACCCACTGCGGTATTACCGGCTTTATTACCAATTACCCCACCAATGGCACCTCCTGCACCCGCACCAATGGCTCCACCTTTCTGGGTATTATCCATTGTCTTGCAGGCAGGTAAAAAGCTAAGGTTGGCAAGTAGCGCAACAGCGGCTACCCAACTCATTATTTTACTTGAATTATTGTATTTGAATCTCTTCATCTATCTAACAAATTTGTTTCTGTAACAAATAGATTCAAATGACATACCAGAATTATTACTAGCCTTACCTCCACAGCAGGTACTCATAATCATAGTTAAACGGACTTATGAGGCCATCTTGTAGTTTTCAGTGCATGAGTATGTACCTGAAAAATCCACATTATTGGGTAAATCTTACACACTTTTGTGTAAAGATTAATTTCTAATGTTCCACAGAAAAATAAATAAACGGCCTAACCCTTTAGCAAATGCAGTATTTGCGATACATCCTACTTCTTTAAGGGGCTGTGGCATCATATTTACATAATAAGGGTATAACCATCGTAATTAATTATATGGAAAATACAGACCAAATAGATAAAAAAAGAAAGACAATTATTAGACTGATTATTCTCATCATGTGCGCCTTGCTGATCCCTTTGAGTATCATCGCACAGGATATCAAAGCAGGTGTAAAGGGAGGCGTAAACTTCAGTAATTTTGCTTCGCTGGAGAATGTAGAGGATCAGAGTATGAGGACCGGATTTCATGTGGGAGTATTTGCTCAGCTACCTATTCTGGATGGGTTCGCAATACAACCAGAGATTTTATACAATACTAAAGGTACCAAAGCTACTTATGATCTTGGAGTGGCCGAAGGCGATGTCAATTTTAACCTGAGTTATATAGATATTCCTGTTTTAGCAGTATTTAAGCTGGGTGAGTCAGCCAATATCCATATAGGGCCTTATGTAGGCTTTTTGCTCAACAGTAATATTGATGCTGATGCAGTAGGAGAATTTGATGGTGAAGACAGTTTCAAAACGTTAGACTTCGGGCTGGCCGGAGGATTTGCTTTAGACTTTGAAGTGCTTTCTATTGGTACTCGTTATAATCTAGGGTTAACCAAAATCAATGAAGGTATTACTTCAGATGCCATATTGAGTGAGGTAAGCAACTCGTTGGCTCAGATATATCTGTCACTTAATCTCAATAACTAAGCACATAGATTAGATATCACTGTTATGAAAGCGTCCTTTGGGCGCTTTTTTATTTTGTCTATACTTTAGTAAAATTGTCACATCACCTAAACACTACCGATATGATTGATGTACAGCAGGCCATTGAGATCGTAATGCAGCATACTTTGCAACCAAAATCCGAAGCGCTTCCACTGGAGGAGTGTCAGGGAAAAGTGCTTCAGGAGTCAATCTACGCCGATCGCGACTTCCCTCCTTTTGACCGCGTCACTATGGATGGGATTGCTTACCTCTTTGATAGCGTGAAGGAAGGGGCACTATTGGAAGTAGAAAGCCTGCTGGCCGCCGGTACTCCTCCCTCTACCCTGGAGGATGCCCAGGCATGTATAGAAGTGATGACTGGAGCTGTCTGTCCGGTGAATGCGGATACGGTCACCCGCTATGAGGATGTAGAGTTTCTAGAAAAAGAGGGAAAGAAGTACGCCAAACTTCTGGAACTGCCTAAGAAAAAAGGCCAAAATATACACCAGCAAGGACTGGATGAAATTGAAGGTACCGAATTACTGGAATCAGGGGTGATCATTGGTCCGGCAGAGATTGCGGTAGCAGCATCAGTAGGCAAAAGTCACCTTCTGGTAAGTCAAAACCCTAGTATAGGCATCATCTCTACTGGCGATGAGCTGGTGGGAGTTGAAGAAAAGCCGGAACCTTATCAGATTCGCCGTTCTAATTCTTATGCACTCTATGCTGCCCTTCAGCAGATGGGGATTACCGCTCATTTTTATCACTTCGCAGATGAAAAAGATATCATTCAGCAAGGATTAAAAAGTGCATTGGAAAAACATGATGTCCTGATCATGAGCGGAGGGGTTTCCAAAGGCAAAAAAGATTATGTGCCGGAAGTACTGGAAACACTAGGAGTTGAAAAGCAATTTCATCGGGTGAAACAAAAGCCCGGCAAACCCTTTTGGTTTGGTAAAAGTCAGAAACACAAAGTTGTCTTTGCGCTACCCGGCAACCCGGTATCTACCTTCATGTGCTTCCACCGCTACGTAAAACCCTGGCTGTTAGCAAGCTCAGGTACCACACAGGACAAGCCATACTATGCTGAACTGGCCGGTGAAATCAAATTTCCTCCTCCCCTTACTTACTTTACCCAGGTGAAGCTGGAAAGTGCTCCCGATGGAAAACTCCTGGCCTATCCTGAAGAAGGACAAGGTTCAGGCGACTTTGCCAATCTGCTGGCCTGCGATGCTTTTATGCAGCTCCCTCCTGATAAAGAAGTATTCAGCCCCGGTGAAGTGTATCCAGTATTACTTTATCGTTAAGGCTTGTTAGGGTTAGGGTGTTACTAATCATCATTCATTACTCATTAAAATTATTCATTGCACTGCTGGCTAAATGTGGCTTAGTTGTTTTCATGCTGAATGTTTAAATTAAGAGTATAATGTCAACCTAACGCAATACGCATGAAATCCAGAAATATCCTTATGGTATTTCTCCTGTTGGGAAGTTGTGTCCAACAGCAGAAGACTGCTACCGAGTCACAAACATCTCAGACCATACCACTTTCAGGAAACATCATTGACCTCACCTATAACTATGACAGCACCACCATTTACTGGCCCACTGAGGATGGCTTTCAGTTGAATGTAGAGGCAGAAGGCTTTACCGAGAAGGGGTATTATTATATGGCTAATTCTTTCTATTCTGACTAACGTCAAATTTGGTGCTTATTATCAAGTAGTTGCAAAGCCCACATCTTCAGGCTTTAGCTCCAATTTA